>JACDCP010000244.1 GCA_013817465.1 Gammaproteobacteria bacterium
GAAGCTCGTGAACTTACCGTCCAGAATCAGGCTGATCGCGGGATTGAACGCGTTGCCGGTGACCTGTTGCGCCGCGGCCGCACCCGCCGCAAGCCCGCCGGCCGCAAGACCGAGGCAGGCCACGAAAGGAGTTGCATGTTTCATGTGAGTCTCTCCCGAAGCATTGATCGCATGCCCCGCCCGGCCGATGCCTGGCCGGGCGCGACGGAGAATCGGAAACAGGCTGGATCAGGCCCGAATCAGACCCGAGTCAGACAATTGCTTCGAGAGGCGGGGCGCGCGCGGGAGGAACGTGCGCGGCGCGCGAGGATGTCGGCAGGGACGATGCAGTAAGTTCGCCGATGGCGAGCAAGGCGGGCACGGACTCGAGGACGAGCGCGGGCGGCGGCGCCTTGCCGTGAGCGGACGAAACGCAGAAGCTGCATACCGCGTCGACCGACTGACCGCCGTGATCGAGCGCGTGCGTGGCAGCGCCGAGGCCCGCAAAGACTAGCAGGCCGGCGACAATCAGCGCGAAGCTGCGCTTGCGGAGAATTTTTCTCATGACCTGACTCGCATGGACCGCGAACCGGAATCCCGGTTCCGCGGCCTCCGATCATCCTAGCCCTCACTTGCCTCGCGGGCAATCGCCGCCAGGTACCGGTTGAGCTGCCGGAAACGCTCGCCTACACTGCCCCGACGCCCTGCCGGGGCCCGCGGCACGAAATGTTCCGCATTTCTTCAGAACAACAATCGCCGCAGGAGAACAACTTGGCTCGCACACAAGGCTTGAGCCCGACCGCCTACGTGCCCCTCGAGGAAGGACAGAGCTACAAGCCGTACGTCGCGGCCGAACAGCGCATGGCCGAGTTTTCGCTGAAGGCATTCGTGCTCGGCATCCTGTTCGGCATTGTCTTCGGCGCGGCGAATGCCTATCTCGGCCTTCGCGCCGGCCTCACGATCAGCACATCGATCCCGGTCGCTGTCATGACTGTGGCCGTATTCCGCGTGCTGGCCAGGGCCGGCCGCGAGGGCACGATCCTCGAAGCGAATATGTCGCAGACTATCGGCTCAGCGTCGAGCTCGCTCGCGAGCGGCGTGATCTTCACGCTGCCGGCGTTGTTCATGTGGGGCCTGCCGCCGACGCTACTGCAGATGACCCTGCTCTCGATTTGCGGCGGCCTCCTCGGCGTGCTGTTCATGATCCCGCTGCGCCGGTTTCTCATCGAGCGCGAGCATGGGAACCTGCCGTATCCGGAAGGTACAGCCTGCGCCGAAGTGCTGGTGGCGAGCGAGGTCGGCGGCGGACACGCGAAGAACGTGTTCCTCGGACTCGCCGGCGGCGCGCTCTTCAAGTTCCTCACCTCATGGATTCGCGTGATCCCCGATTCGGCGCACGTGAGCGTGCCGTTCCTCAAGAAGGGTGAGCTCGGCATGGACCTGTCGGCGGCGCTGTTCGGCGTCGGCTACATCCTCGGGCCGCGCATCGCGGCGGTCATGGTCGGCGGCGGCCTGCTCGCCTGGCTCGTCATCATTCCCGCGATCGCGATCTGGGGCGATGCGCGGGCGCTGCCGCTGTTTCCGGAGACCGAAAAGCTGATACGCGACATGTCGGCGAGCGAAATCTGGACGCGCTACGTGCGTTACATCGGCGCAGGCGCAGTCGCCACGGCCGGCATCATCACGCTCGCGCGCAGCGTACCGGTCATGATCCAGAGCTTTCGCATCGGCGCGGCGGAAATCCGGGAACGTGCCGCGGGCGTCGTGCAGGCAGTGAGTACGCCGCGTACGGGCGAGGATCTGCCGCTCCGGTTCGTCGGCATCGGCCTGCTCGTCGTCGCCTGCGCGCTGGCCGGGATTCCCGTCATATTCGGTGACGTGGGCGGTCTCGGCGTGCGGATCATCGCCGCAATCTGCGTCGTCGTCTTCGCGTTCTTCTTCGTCACCGTCGCCTCGCGTATCGTCGGCCTGGTCGGCGTGACCAGCAATCCGACCAGCGGCATGACGATTGCCGCGCTGCTCGGCACGGCGAGCATCTTCCTGCTGCTCGGCTGGACCGACATCACCGGCAAGGTTGCGGCCCTCACCGTCGGCTGCGTCGTGGCGATTGCCGCTTCGATCTCGGGCGACATGTCACAGGATCTCAAGACTGGTTATCTGCTCGGCGCAACGCCGCGCCGGCAGCAGATCGGTGAGCTGGTCGGCGTGCTGACCGCCGCCGCGTTCGTCTGCCTGGCGGTGCTCTTGCTGGCTGAGACCTTCGGCTTCGGCAGCGCGGACCTGCCGGCCCCGCAGGCGACACTCATGAAGCTCGTCATCGACGGCGTACTGGATCAGGCCTTGCCTTGGGGCCTGGTCGGCATCGGCGTCGGCATCGCGATTCTGGCGGAGCTGCTGCGGATTCCTTCGCTGCCGTTCGCAGTCGGTGTTTATCTCCCGGTGTCGACCATGACGCCGATCTTCGCCGGTGGGCTGCTCAGGCTGTGGATGGAGCGCTCCGCGTCCTCGGAAGCGCAAGCCGGCGAACGCCGCGAGCGTGGCGTATTGCTGGGCAGCGGCTTCGTCGGCGGCGAAGGCCTGCTCGGCGTCGGCATCGCCGCCGTCGCGTTCGCCTATGGCGCAAAACCTGAAGGCATCGGCCCGGAGTGGCTCGGCTCGGAGGGCATGGCCATGCTAGCCGGGACGCTTGCGTTCGCGCTCTTCGCCGCCTGGTTCGTGCGCGTAGTGCGCAAAGCCTAGGTGCCGGGCATCTGGCCCGTTCCCTTTTGTCGACTCGACTGGCGACTCGAAGGCAATAATTTCAACCTGCCGAGGCTTCGCGCTCCCAGAACCTGAGCTTGCGGCAGGCGGTCACGAATCCGCCGACATCGCCGGCGCTGCCGAGGGCGATGAACCCCTTGTCCAGTGACTTGTCGATCCCGCTTTTCTTGAACAGCGCTTTCGCAGGCGCGGTATACCCGATGAACTTGCAATGGGCGAACGCATCGGCGACGAAGTCGCGGGCCGCAGGTTTGTCGAGCAAGTCCCTGACGCCCTCCTCAGTCAGGAGCAGCGCGACGGCATCGAAAAGCACCGATGGCCCGCCGTCGAGCATCTGCTTTGCTTCCAGCAGGTCGCCCTTGTCCGTCGTGATCCCTCCGACCCGCGGTGCGACGATCTCGAACGTCGCGCCCTCCTTCTCGAGTGCACCTTTGAGGGATTTCATGAGCTTCGCGGAGACACCGTCCGACGCCAGAGCGCCCACCTTGCGGCCCGCGAATGAGTTCGGCCCGTTCCTGATGATGCTGAGCGCCGGCGACTCGTCGAGATCCTGCCGGGTCTTCTGCGCCGCATCCGCCCGCCGGGGCAGTTTCTTGAGCCCCAGTTGCTTTGCCACCTTTCCCGCAAGCGCCTTATCGATGTTCAGGAGATGCGAGACCATGCGCGCACGGATGCGCGTCGCCTCGACCTTGCTGAGCTCGAAGGTGAGGGCCGCCGCGATGTGCCCCTGCTCGCCTTCAGTCTGCGAAATGTAGAACTGGCGGGCCTGACTATAGTGATCGCTGAAGCTTTCGGCGCGCAGGCGCCGCTTCGGTCCGCCTGTTTCCTCGGGAAAACTGTGATGACCGAGCTCCGGCGTTTCGCGCGGGCCCTCGTGCCAGGAGTTCGGCTGATAGTTCGCGCGCCCCTGCGGCACGGCCATGCGCATGTGGCCGTCCTGCTGGAAGTTGTGTACCGGGCAACGTGCCTGGTTCACCGGAATCTCGTGGAAGTTCGGGCTGCCGAGGCGCTTCAGCTGCGTATCGAGATAGGAGAAGTTGCGACCCTGGAGCAGCGGATCGTTGCTGAAGTCGATACCGCGCACGATGTTTTGCGTGCAGAACGCAACTTGCTCGGTCTCGGCGAAGAAGTTCTCGACTCGCCGGTCCAGCACCAGGCGCCCGACCCGCCGCACGGGGATCAGCTCTTCTGGAATGATCTTGGTCGGATCCAGTATGTCGAATTCGAAGCGGTCGGCGAATGCATCGTCGAAGATCTGCAGCCCGAGCTCCCATTCCGGAAAATTTCCGCTCTCGATCGCGTCCCAGAGATCGCGCCGGTGGAAATCCGGGTCAGCGCCATTGAGCTTGACGGCCTCATTCCAGACCACGGATTGCATGCCCAGCTTAGGCTTCCAGTGAAACTTGACGAACGTCGACTTGCCTGCGGTGTTCAGGAAACGGAAGGAGTGCACGCCGAACCCTTCCATGAACCGGAAAGAGCGCGGAATGGTGCGGTCGGACATGATCCACATGACCATGTGCATACTCTCGGGCGTCAGGGAGATGAAATCCCAGAAGTTGTCGTGGGCGGCCGACGCTTGGGGCATCTCGTGGTGCGGCTCGGGCTTGATGGCGTGGACGAGGTCGGGGAACTTGATGCCGTCCTGGATGAAGAAGACCGGCATGTTGTTGCCGACGAGGTCGAAGTTGCCTTCGTCGGTGTAGAACTTGACGGCGAAGCCGCGGGTGTCGCGGACGGTGTCAGCGGA
>JACDCP010000245.1 GCA_013817465.1 Gammaproteobacteria bacterium
CAGCTCGTTGCGCTCTTCGCCTTCGACGCGGCGCGACACACCGCCGCCGCGCGGATTGTTGGGCATCAAAACCAGATAACGGCCGGCCAACGAAATGTACGTCGTGAGCGCGGCGCCCTTGTTGCCGCGTTCGTCCTTGTCGACCTGGACGATTAACTCCTGTCCTTCTTTCAACTGTTCTTGAATGCGCGCTTTGCCGGGATCGGAATCCTGGTCGCGAAAAAACAGGCGGGAAATTTCCTTGAACGGCAGGAACCCGTGCCGGTCCTCGCCGTAGTCGACGAAGCAGGCCTCGAGGCTGGGCTCGATGCGCGTGATCAGGCCCTTATAAATGTTGGCCTTTTTCTGCTCCCGCGAAGGAATTTCGATATCCAGGTCGAACAGCTTCTGGCCATCGACCATGGCGACGCGCAACTCTTCTTCCTGAGTTGCATTGATGAGCATTCTTTTCATAAGCCCCTGATACTCGGTGCGGGGCCGACGGTCTCGGAATCAGGTGAGCCGAAAGAAGGAGGAGGGCGGCAAAGAGCATGTTCATATTTTCGTCACAGGCTGCAAGGGCCGGCAAAGATACCGCCACCGCGTCTCAAGCGGCACGCCCGTCGATCCGGTCCGATGATCGCAACGCGCGAGGCTAAGGACCGCAGACATCGGCCGAGCGATGGTTCGAACGATCAAACCAACAAAAACAAGCAGCGACTTTCTGCCATCGAAGACTCGAATCGCCGCGAGGGAAATCAGCATCGGATGAGTTCGGCTGCGGTTTGCCGCCGCCGTTCCGGCCGATGGCGTACTATAACAGTCGAGTCCGTATTCAGCAATGTATCGTAAGCTTTTGAAAGATTTGCCGAAAAGCAGCTTGGAACAGGACAGGCGGGCAGGCTCGCGGGTTCGCTTCATCGATATCGAGGCCGACGACGAGGGGCAGCGCATCGACAATTTTCTGATACGTCTCCTCAAGGACGTGCCGAAGAGCCGCGTCTATCGCCTGCTGCGCAAGGGCGAAGTCCGCATCAATGGCGGGCGCGTGAAGCCCGTGTACCGGTTGCGGACCGGGGACCGCCTGCGCTTGCCGCCCGTGCACCAGGGAGCACCTCCGGTTCGCAGCCCCGCAGCCGCGGGCCCCGGTCGCTGGCTCGAGCAGCGCATCGTGTTCGAGGACAGACAGCTCCTGATCATCGACAAAATAGCCGGCATGGCCGTGCACGGTGGCAGCGGCATCAGCCATGGTGTCATTGAGACATTGCGCGCGGCACGCGGGGACCTGGCGCACCTGGAGCTCGTGCATCGCCTCGACAAGGAAACCAGCGGCTGCCTGATGCTCACCAAACGGCGCAGCCTGCTGCGTGAGCTGCATGCCATGCTGCGCGACGGCGCGATCGAAAAGCGTTACCTCGCGCTCGTCGCCGGCGACTGGCAACGTGGGCGGATCGCCGTCGATGAAGCGCTGGTGACTCACGAACGCCGCGGCGGCGAGCGCACGGCGCGCGTGGACGCGGCCGGCAAGCGAGCGATCAGCCGGTTTCGGCCCGTGCAAGGTTTTCCTGCTGCGACGCTCATGGACGTCACACTCGAAACCGGTCGCATGCACCAGATCCGCGCGCACGCAGCGCATGTCGGCCACCCCGTGGCGGGCGACGATCGCTACGGTGACCGCGAATTCAACGCATCGATGCGCAAGCTCGGTCTGCGCCGAATGTTTCTGCATGCCCATTCGCTCGCCTTCGACTATCCGGGCACCGGCGAGGCGCTGCACGTCAGCGCACCGCTGCCCGATGAGCTGAAGAGCGTGCTGGCGACTCTGTGAGGCGGGCTTCAGCCCGCCGGTGGCCGACTGAAGTCGACCCTGCAAGTTGGCCGCGCAAGCCGGTATCTACGGGATATCGAAGCCGATGCGCGACAACGCGCCGCTGAGCCAGATCAGCGGCAAACCGATGAGCGCCGTCGGATCGCTGCTTTCTATCCGCTCGAAAAGCGCGATGCCGAGGGCTTCCGCGCGGAAGCCGCCGGCGCAATCGCAGGGCTGGTCGAGGCGCACGTAGCGTTCGATCTGCTCCGGCGCAAGCGCGCGCATATGCACGGTCGTTTCGTCAACGTGTGCCTGCGTAGTGCCGCTGGCCGCATCGGTGAGGCAGACCGCCGTCAGGAAATGCACACATCTGCCGGATGCCGTTTCGAGCTGGCGCTGCGCGCCCTCCGGCGAGCCGGGCTTGCCGAGCAGCTTGCCGTCGCAAACAGCGACCTGGTCGGAGCCGATGAGCCATGCTGTCGGGAATCGCTCGCGCACTGCCATTGCTTTGGTGCGGGCCAGCCGCTCGGCGCGGGCACGGGGCGTTTCTCCGACGCGGACCGCCTCGTCGGTTTCAGGTGCCTGCCAGTCGAAGGGCAGGCGCAGGCGTTCGAGCAACGCTCGGCGCCAGGGCGAGCCCGAAGCCAGGACGAGGCGCCGGGCGCTCACCGGGGCGAGGTCTCATTCAGCAAAAACAAGGGCTTGCGCTCATCATCGTTTTGACATGCCTGGCGGCCGTCACTATCATAGGCCGATTATGTTGCGTGTCGTTGTGCGCCCGCTGACGAGGGCGCCTGCCCGCAACTGGCGAATGCAGCTCGCCGTTCGCTGTCCTCAGGATAAATCATCTGGAACGATCCGCAGGCGCCGCCTGCCCGGGAGAAACGTATCATGGCTGTGCAGAAGAGTCGCAAGACACCATCGACCCGAGGCATGCGCCGTGCGCACGATGCCCTGAAGCCGCCTGCGCTTTCCATTGAGCAGACCACCGGAGAGACGCATCTCCGGCACCGTCTGAGCGCCGACGGCTACTATCGAGGACGCAAGATCCTGAGCGACGAAGGATCTTCCGCAGACGAAGAATAAACTCGAGCCGGCGCTGCTGCCGACCCCGTCATAAACAACCCGCATGCATGAGCCGGTGACGGTCGCCCTCGACGCGATGAGTGGTGATCGCGGTCCGGAGGTTATCGTGGCGGCAGCCTTGTCCATGCTCGCCGGGGATCCGAAGCTGCGCCTGATCCTGACAGGTGAGCCGCAAACCCTGGAGCGCCTGCTCGGCGATGCGCACCGGCGCTTCGGCGAACGTCTGGCACTGGAGCCGGCTGCGCAAGTGGTTGCCATGAACGAGCACCCGCGGGACGCACTGCGCAAGAAAAAAGATTCCTCCATGCGCGTGGCAATTAACCTCGTGCGTGACGGCCGTGCCGGCGCCTGCGTCAGCGCCGGCAATACCGGCGCTCTCATGGCGATTGCACGCTTTGTGCTGCGCACCCTTTCCGGCATCGACCGGCCGGCGATCATTTCCGCCGTGCCTTCGCTCGGCGGGCACACGCACATGCTCGACCTCGGCGCCAGCGCGGACTGCACGCCCGAGCAACTGCTGCAGTTCGCCGTCATGGGCACCGTCGTCGCCACCGACATCCACGAAATCAAACAGCCGCGTGTCGGACTGCTCAACATCGGCGCGGAGGATATGAAAGGCAACGACCGGATTCGCGAGGCCGCGCGCCTGCTCAACGAAAGCAAGCTCAACTACATCGGCTTCGTCGAAGGCAACGACATCTTCCAGGGCACCGTCGACGTGGTGGTCACCGATGGATTCACCGGCAACGTATCGCTCAAGACCATGGAGGGCCTGGCCCAGTTGATCACCACGCACATGCGCACCGAGCTTTCGAGGAATTGGCGGAACCGGCTGCTCGGGCTCCTGTCGAGCCCCCTGCTGAAATCCCTGAAGTCGACGCTGGACACGCGCCGTTATAACGGCGCGAGCTTGGTCGGCCTGAATGGTATCGTGATCAAGAGCCATGGCGGCGCGGACGAGCTCGCCTTCCAGAATGCCATTCGCACTGCCGTCGTCGAAATAGACAAAGGCGTGCCGCGGCAGATCAGCCATTTGCTGGAGGAGAATCCGCCCGCTATTTAATCAGCGCAGGGAGGCGATTTCGGTGGGATCAACACCTCGGGATCTTCTTCGCCGTCGCCGGTATCGCCGGGAGAGCTGCCGGCAGTGCCGGGCATCGGGTCAGCGCTAGGAATCCCGGGCTTGCGATCTGGCGGGCCGGGTATGGAAGGCAGCGGCATCGGTTGCGCATTCTCGTAGTCGATTTCTCCGCCGGCCGGCCGATTCTCGTCAGGCGTCGATATGATCTCCGGCTCATCGTCGTCGGCGCCGGGGTCAGATTGCGCAGGCGGCGGGTCGGCCGCCAAGGCGCATCCGAGGAGGGTTCCGAGTCCCGCGCACAAGGCGGACTTCAACACTGAATGTTTTCCGTCATGAATGGCCGTAGCGGTCTAACCGCGTGAAGAAGCAAAGGGGCCTGAGGGCCCCTTTGCCGGGTCAGGTCGCGACTGGTCCAGCCTAGCAGGGATTCGGGGTCCTGCCGCAGAAGAACGTCGCCAGCAAGCCAATGTTGCCGCTCGTGAACGGACTGGCTCCCATCTCCTTGGGGGCAGTGCTGACATATCC
>JACDCP010000246.1 GCA_013817465.1 Gammaproteobacteria bacterium
CATCAGGTCCGCGTCCAAATGAATCTTTTCGAGGGGCTCCCAATCGACGACCAGACCGGCGATGCTGCGCGGCGCGGGCCGTTTCGCCAGCGCTGCCAGTGCCGCACGGCCGATGAACGGGCCCTTGTCGAGCTGCACGGTCCAGCCGAGCCCGATTTCGTAGGGCGAGACTTTGTCCGCTTCGAGCCGGGCGATCTCGGCGCTCACGTAATCCACGTTGATGAGAATGAATCCTGTCTCGAGGCGTGCGATGTCCATGGCCGCCAGCCCGCAGGGGGTAATATGCCATGGCTCGCCGGCCTGCATGAGCGCATCCCAGATGCGAACCGCCGCTCCGGCCGGCAACCAGATCTCGAAGCCCAGGTCACCTGTATAGCCGGTGCGCGAGACCCTGATCGGCGTTTCATCGATCTCGGCATCGATGAGCCGGAAGAACCTGAGATCCTCGATGCCTGCGACACCGGCAGCGCGCAGCACGTCGCGGGACAGCGGGCCCTGCAGGGAAAGTGCTGCAATCCGCGAGCTGCGATCGCGGATCCGCGCGTCGAGGCCGGTGGCATTGAGCTCGAGCCAGCCGAGCGCAGGCTCCGCGGCGTTGAGCTGAAAGCTGCCGTCGAAATGGCGAAAGACAGTGCCTTCCTGGCGCACCTTGCCGTCCGCGTCACACCACGGGGTGTACACGACCTGACCGCTCTGCATGCGGGCTGCGGCCTGCGTGATGACGCGGTCGACCAGCTCGGCCGCCTGCGGGCCTTCTACGGCATACTTGTAAAGCGGTGACACGTCGATCAACGCAGCCGAATGACGAATGGCCGCGTATTCCGGCTGTACGAAATCGCCGTAGGAGCCGGCCACGAAATGACCGGACCACGGCCGCCAGTTACGGCTCGTGCAGAGCGGGTCAGTGCGCGCCTGGAAAGGCGTGCCGATCGGCATGTCGGCGTTTCCCCGCGGGCCGCGTTTCCACGTCGTTCCGCATTGTGAACGTTATCCGCAGTGTGGAATCCACTATACTTTTTGAGGTTTCCTGTTGTCCATCCAGCCGGCGAGGCCCATGACGAAGCGGTACGACGCCATCATCATCGGCGCCGGGCACAACGGTCTCGTCTGCGCAGCCTATCTCGCGCGTGCCGGCCTTTCGGTGCTGGTCCTCGAGCGCCGCCACCTGGTCGGCGGCGCCGCCGTTACCGAAGAGATCTATCCCGGCTTCAAATATACCGTCTGCTCGTATGTGGTGAGCTTATTACGGCCGTCGATCATCAGCGATCTCGACCTGCCGAAGCACGGCTTCGAGCTGCTGCCGCTCAACGGGACGCTTTCGCCGCTGCCGGAGGGCGATTATCTAATGCGCTGGCACGATGCCGCCGAGACGCGCCTCGAGCTGATGCGTCATTCGAGAAGCGACGCTGAAGCATACGAGCGCTTCAGCCAGAAAATGTATCACCTGGCGATGGCAGTCCGCCCGCTGCTCGGCGAGCCGCCGCCTTCGCTGACTTCGTTCGCACCGGAAAATCTGCGCCGCCTGTGGCGGCTGCGCGGCACGCTGGCCCGTCATGAGCCGCATCTCTATGACCTTGCGCGCATCATGACCATGAGCTCTGCCGATTACGTCGAGGAATGGTTCGAAACGCCGGCGCTGAAGGGCGCGCTCGCCGCGAGCGGCATCATCGGCACATTTCTCGGGCCGCGCTCGCCGGGCACTGCCTACGTCATGCTGCACCATTACATGGGCGAGATCGACGGGCAGTTCCGCGCCTGGGGCCTGCCTCGCGGTGGTATGGGCGCGGTTTCGGAAGCGATCGCCGCGGCCGCCCGCGGTTTCGGTGCGCAAATTCGCACCGAGTCGGAAATCGTGGAGGTGCTGATCAGGCATGGTCGTGCCTGCGGCGTGGCGCTCGCGAGCGGCGAGGAAATCGAAGCTGACACAGTGATCTCGAACGCCGACCCCAAGCGCACGTTCGAGAAGCTCGTCCCGCCCGAGCACCTGGACGAGGAATTCCGTTCGCAAATCGCGCGCTACAACATCCGCGGATCGTCTGCGAAGGTGAACCTCGCGCTCGACGCGCTGCCGCGTTTTACATGCCTCGAGCAATTACAGCAGCAGGGGGTCGACGTACGACCTTACCTGGCCGGCGCAATATCGATCAGCCCGGACATCGATTACCTGGAGCGCGCTTACGACGACGCGAAGTACGGCCGCTATTCCCGGCAGCCTTATATGGACATCGTCGTCAGCTCGCTGCTCGACCCGTCGATGGCGCCGCCCGGCAAGCACATGATGACGGTCTTTGTGCAGTACGCGCCCTATGACCTTGTCGGGACCACCTGGGAAGCGGAGCGCGAAAGCTTCGGCGACACCGTCATCGACACGCTGGCGGAGTACGCGCCGAACCTCAAGGATATTATCCTGCACCGCCAGGTGGTGACGCCCTGGGATCTCGAGCAGCGCATCGGCCTGACCGAGGGCAACATATTTCACGGCGAGCTCGGTCTCGAGCAGCTCTTCAGCCTGCGGCCGGTCGCTGGGCTCGACGGCTATCGATCGCCGGTCGAGCGGCTTTATCTGTGCGGCTCGGGCACCCATCCGGGCGGCGGCGTCATGGGCGCATCCGGCCAGCTGGCCGCGCGCTCGGTGCTGCGCGACGTGCGAAAGTCGCGCCAGGCCGCTCGTGCATGAAGGTAATGGGGACATTCCTGATTTATTGCCGATTGATGGCGGTCAACCTGAATGCCGTCAATAAATCAAGGATGTCCCCGTTAACCTTGTTCGCGCTAGCAACTTTCGAGCGGAAATAAATCCGGAATGTCCCCCTCGAGACAATACGACATCGCCGTCATCGGTGCAGGTCATAATTCGCTCGTCGCCGCGGCGCTGCTCGCGCGCAGCGGCAAGTCCGTGATCGTGCTGGAGCGGCGGTCGTCCGTCGGTGGAACCGCCGCGACGGAAGACATCCTGCCGGGGTTCAGGGCGCCGCTCTGTTTCTCGGGTATGGAACTGTTCCATCCGAAGCTGATACAGGATCTCGAGCTGGAAAAGCACGGGCTGAGCCTGTTGCCGAACCGTGGCGGCACGTGCATCGTGCGATCCGACGGCCGCTGGCTCGATCTCGGCCACAGCAAAGGCCGCAATCTGGGGACGCTCCCGGCTGCGGATCGCGATGCGCTGGTCGAGTTCGAGCGCTTCATGTCGCGGATCGCGCATGCACTCGCGCCGCTGCAGACCGCCCCGCTGCCAGAGCTCGACGCCGACACCTTCACCGGCAAGCTCGATTTCATCAAGTTTGCGATGCGGCTGCGCCGGCTCGGCTCGCGGGATATGGGTGAAGCGCTGCGCTTTCTGCCGATGCCGATTCGGGATGTACTCGATGAGCGGTTCGAAAGCGAAGCGCTCAAGGCCACCATCGCCGCGCCGGCGCTCACCGCTTCCTGGCTGGGGCCGCGTTCGGCCGGCTCCGCGTGGGGTCTCATGCATCACCGGCCCGCCTGGTGCGAAAGCCTGTTCCCGACGAAGCGCTTTGCCCCCGGCGGCCCCGGCGCGCTCAGTGCAGCGCTCGCCGCCTCGGCAGTCGCGCATGGCGCGAAGATACGCACCGAAGCACCTGTTCGCGGGATCGCCATTCAGGACGGCCGGGCGACCGGCATCGTGCTGGAAGACGGCAGTGTGATCACCAGCCGCATGGTGGTCTCCGGCGCCGACCCGCGCAGCACCTTGTTGGACCTGGCGGGCGCACAGTGGCTCGAGCCGGAAACGCTCAGAGCCGTTCGCAATCTGCGGGCACACGGCAGCGTCGCGATCGTCCGCTTCGCGCTCACCCGGCGACCTCGATTCCACGACGCGCCTGACAATGACGCGCATCTCGCCGGAACCGTTCAAATCGGTGCGAGCCTGGATTATCTGGAGCGCGCTTACGATTGCGCCAAATACGGGCGCGCGCCGGAGGAGCCTTGGCTTCAGATCACATTGCCGTCGATCGTGGACAAGGGTCTCGCACCGCCCGGCAAACAGGCTATGCACGTGTGGGTGCAGTATGCGGCGGGCGAGCTGCGCGACACCTGCTGGGCTGATGAGCGCGACCGGCTCATAAAAACCGTCACGGATTTGATCGACGCGCATGCCAGCGGTTTTGCTGCAAGCGTTCTGCATGCGGACGCGCTGACACCGCTCGACATCGAAGAAGGTTTCGGTTTGACCGGCGGCTGCCTGTATCACGCCGATATGACACTGGATCAGCTTCTCTATATGCGCCCGCTGCCCGGCTGGTATCGCTACCGCACGCCGATCGGCCACCTGTACCTGTGCGGCCCCGGCACGCATCCAGGCGGCGGCATCACTGGCCTGCCCGGCAAGAACGCAGCCTCCCAAATCCTCAAAGACTGGCATCGACGCGGTGCCTGGACCCGCTTCGTCAGTTAGCAGGCTGATGACAAACTCCGTTTT
>JACDCP010000247.1 GCA_013817465.1 Gammaproteobacteria bacterium
GTTCGAGTTCGCTCTCGATCAGTCCCCGGGCTGGGACCCGAGCCAGGCACCACCCGATCCCGGCTTCGCCTTCGACCAGACCCTGCGTTGATCCCCCGCGCCGTCGGCCCAACTGGCGGCAGCGCGCTTCCCCGTGCGCGCTCGATTCGCTCCGTCTCACGAGCCAAGGCATTTCTCGACGTTGCGCCCGGATACGCATCGGGCCACACCGCCTCGGCACTGCCCCGCCTCGGAACCTTCACGGTTCGTTGTGCCGCGCGCTCAACACCGGCCCGCCTCGCGCCGCTCGTGCACCACGACGGCGCGCGCGAAATGGCGGTTTGAATCTCTATCCCTCAACTCGCTAGACAGCCAGCGACCCGCGAGGCGCCGCCCGGTTGCTCGAGTCCGCTCCCTCGGGGCTGGACTATGTGCGCTATCGGCGGCAAACTAATCGCGTTGGCATGAGACACAGGGTGATCGCTATGTTCGGCACGAAGATAATGATAATCGGCGCGGCGCTGCTGGCTGCTGCCGGCTGCTCCAGTGTTGCGAGTACGACAAGGACCGGCATGATTCACGAAGTCAAGTTCGAGGAACGCATGACACCGGCGAATCTGCGGGTCGAACCAGGCGATGAAATCCGCTGGGTCAATCAGCGTAGCAGGCCGGTCACAGTAGAATTCCTCGAAGGTGCGTTGAAAAACGTTTCGTGCGAGGAGGGTTTCTCGCAGAGAGGGCTCTCCAATCTGCGGGGAAGGCGGCAAGAGTCGGTCACCATTAGTCCGAACCAGAGCGCCAGTCTCTGCTTCACGGCAGCCGGCACGGTGACTTACAACGCCCGCATGGATTCCGCGGTGGGGGGCGGGCAGTTAATCGAGTCGGGAACCATTCGTATCGGCCGGTGATCCGGCCGCAGGCCAGTTGAGGGCCGCCGTGCGGACGGCCTTCGTTGCGCAGTTGCAACTCGACCCGAGGTACTTCTCAGTACGGCCGACGGTCCGTCAGCTGAGAGCGATGAAACGGGCTGTCGACCGGATTCTGGCGTGCACCGGATCAGCTGGAGCCCGTCTGCTGACGCCGAGTTCTATGAGTTGAGCTGCTCCACCGACGCTGAGTTCATCACATCGGTGGAAACGGTTTATGTTGGAAAGCAGACTGACGTCGTCGCGCCCATGGTCACCGATACGTGGTGCCGTGTCCGGGCTTGCAATCTCGCAGGGTGCAGCGTGTGGGCCGGCTCAGTGCATGCTGCAGCCTGGCCGGACTGCGGACCCGTAGATCCCGCCCGACCGGAATAGACTCGGACGTCACCGTCCGCCGCTCAGGGCTCGATGAGCCCGTTGCGCAGCGCGATCAACGTCAGCTCCGCCTGATTCGAGGCGTCGAGCTTCTGCTTGATGTTGTACAAGTGGGTGCCGATGGTGCGCGGGCTCAGCGACATGATTTCCGCGATCTCGATGACCGAGTGCCCCTGCGCCAGCGCGAGAAAGACGTTGAATTCCTTTTCGGTGAGCGTATCCACGGGGCTTTTCTCGCCGCGCATCTGCTGCACGGCGAGCTGCTGGGCGATCGTCGCTTCGATGAAGGTCTTGCCGCCCGCCACCTGGCCGATGGCATCAAGCAGTTCCTCGCCTGCGCTGCGCTTGCTCAGATAACCTGCAGCGCCAGCCTTGAGCACGCGACGGGCGTGAATGGCGTCGGCGTGCGCCGACAGGACCAGAATCTTCGCCGACGGCTGCTTGGCCACGAGCCGCCCGAGGGCCTCGAGGCCGCCGATACCGGGCATGGAGAGGTCCATGACCACCACGTCGGGCTTCGCCTCGGGACACAGACGCAGCGCCTCTTCGCCGCTGTCGGCCTCGGCGACCACCGTAATGTGGGGCGCGCCGTCGAGCAGAAGGCGGAAGCCCATGCGCACGACCGCATGGTCGTCGACGAGCATCACCCGGATCGGCCGGTCTGCCACGTCAGCTCACCCGGCCCCGGCACGATGCGGCTGCGCCGTGCCGCCCGCCGCCATGATCGGAATCGACGCGAAGACCTGCACGCCGCCGCCCGCACGGCTCTCGAGCTCGAAGCGGCCGTGCAGTGCCTGTACCCGTTCGCGCATGCCCATCAGGCCGAAGTGCCCGGCATCGCTGTCGTCCTGCTCGTCCAGTCCCTTGCCATCGTCGCACACCCGCACTTCGACCCGGTCGTCGCGGCGCGTCACCGCGATTTCCGCCCGTGTGGCGCCCGCATGGCGCGCGATATTGGTCAGGCATTCCTGAACGATGCGGTAGATGGTGATATTGACCGTTTCGCCCAGGTCATCGAGCACGCCTTCGAACGTGAGCTCACAGGCGATGTCGGGCAGGCGTTCGCGGCAGCCCGCCAGCAGGTCCTCGAGCGCCTCGCGCAGCCCCAGATTGTCGAGCGCGGGTGGGCGAAGCTGGCGGACGATATCGTGCACCACGTCGTAGATGTGCCCTGCCACCTCGACGATGGTCCGGGCGCTGTCGTGAATGTCGGGCGCCCCGTCCCGTGTCCGCTGAGCGATCGCGGTGCCGATCGTCCGGATGCCGGTCACGCACTGGCCGAGCTCGTCGTGAAGCTCGCGGGCCAGGGCACGCCGCTCCTCTTCCACGCGCGACTGTATCAGCTGCGTGAGCTGGCGGTTCCGCTCGAGCTCGCCGGCGGCTTTCTGCGCGCTCTTGTGCTCGGTGATGTCGCGGATGCTGAAAATTTCGCCGATCACGGCGCCGCCGTTCGGATCGATCAAAGGTGCGGCCGACAGGGCCACGTCGATCAAGCGCCCGTCGCGTCCCAGGCGCTGGGTCTCCAGGTTCTCGATCACGCGCTGCTGTCGCAGGGCCTCGCGTCCCGTGGCCACTTCGGCTTCGCGGCCGTGAGGTATCAGCACTTCGCTGGAATGCCCGACAATGTCCTCGGCGGCATAGCCGAACAGTCGAGCGGCGGCCGGATTCCAATAAGAGATGTTACCGGAGAGGTCGCAGATGACGATCGCGTCGCTCGACTGCTCGGCGATCAGCGCCAGGCGGCGGCTCTCGGTCTGGCTCTCCCGGAGCGCGTTGGCCATGCGATTGAACGTATGGCTGATGGCCTCGAACTCCGGCAAGGCGGAATGCGGCAGGCGGGTTTCGAACCGGCCGCGCTCCATTTCGGACAGCCCCGCCAGCACGCTGCCGAGGGGGCGCAGGAAACGTCCGACGAGAAAAAACACCAGCGCATTGATCGCGGCCAGGAAGACCAGCACCAGCCACAGCGGCCCGGTCAGATCGTCCCAGGCATCGAGCACGGCCCGCGAGGAGTCCGTCGTCACGACAATGCGCCCGCCGGGAAGCGCGAACTCCAGCGCAGCCAACGGAGGGCTGACCAGCCGCGCAAACCAGCGCGGCGCCTCTCGCCCGGCCTTGTAGGTGGGCGGCGGCGAGGTATACATGAGCCAGCCGCCCGCGTGGTAGTAGCGAATCTCGTGGGCGCGTATCCGGCCGAGACTCTCCAGGAATACGAGCATATCCTCGCCCGTGGCGCGCGGGTCCGGCACCAGGCCGCTGCTTTCGAGCACGGAGGTCAGCATCTGCTGCGCGACCCTGCGGCCTGCATTCATTTCCTCGGAAATCGAGCGGCGCGTGTTGTCGATGACGATCGCGGCGATCACCGCCGTGAACAGCACGACCAGCACGGTGATGATCAGGTTGAGACGAAAGCGCAGGCTCACGAGCCGGACTCCCGCCCCAGCGTCTCCACCTCGCGGGTGGCCTGGATCAGCGCACCGGTCATGCCCGGACTCAGCGGCGAATGGCCGCCGTCCTCGACGATGTGCAACCAGGCCCCGCGCCAGTACCGTGCCAGGTCATGCGCGATGCGTGGCCGACAGACGAGGTCGCGACCGCCATGCACGAGGATCGCGGGCACGTCGCTCAGCCGAGCCGCGCCGTCGAGGATCCATCGGGCCGGCAGGAAGCAGTCATGGACGAGGTAGTGCAACTGGACCCGCACGCGCGCCAGCAATGCTTCGTCGCCCAGCTCGGTAGCGGTCGAACCGCGCTCGCCCGCGGCCATCACGGCGTCCTCATAGGCCTGCCAGCGCCGGGCCGCCTCGAGCGCGCCCGCCGGCTCGTCGCTGAAGACCCGGGCGTGATATCGGGATAGCAAGCCCCGGGCATCGGTCACCGGCGCATCCGCGAAGCGCGCCCAGGCCTCCGGCAGGAGCCGGCGCAGACCGAGCAGAAACCACTCGACTTCCTCGCGCGAACCCAGGAACACGCCGCGCAGCACGAGTGCCGATACATACTGGGGATACTCGAGGGTGTAGGCGAGCGCGAGGGTCGCACCCCAGGAGCCGCCGAACAGCACCCAGTACTTGACGCCGAGAGCGGCGCGCAACCGCTCGATATCCTCGACAAGCGCCTGCGTGTCGTTGCCCCGCAGCGAGCCGAGCGGGGCGGATC
>JACDCP010000248.1 GCA_013817465.1 Gammaproteobacteria bacterium
GCTCGAGGTCTACCGCAAGCAGGGCGTCGAGGTGCTGCTGCTGACCGATCGCATCGACGAATGGGTCGTGGGCCATCTGACGGAGTTCGACGGCAAGCCCCTGCGCGACGTCGGCCGCGGCGAGCTCGACCTCGAGGGGGTCGGCGCCGGCACCGACGCGAAGGAGGAGCAGGCGCTCGAGGGCAAGATGAAGGGGCTTGCAAAAAAGGTCAAGCGCTTCCTGCGGGAGCGGGTGGACGACGTGCGGCTTTCACGGCGGCTAACGGACTCACCGGCCTGCCTGGTAATCGGCGAGCACGACCTCGGGCGGCAGATGCAGCATATCCTCCGTGCCACCGGGCAGAAAGTGCCGGACGCAAAGCCGGTCCTCGAGCTCAATCCGCACCATCCGCTGGTAAGGAAGTTGAACGCCGAGATCGACGACACGCGCTTCAGCGATCTGTCGCTCATGCTTTTCGAGCAGGCTACCCTTGCCGAGGGAGAGCCGCTGCCGGATCCGGCCGGCTACGTGCAGCGCATGAACAAGCTGCTTCTGGAGCTGACCGGTGGGGAGCAGGAACCTTCCTGATTTATTCGCCGCCTCGCGCCACCTGCTGCCACGGCGCGAAATAAATCAGCAAAGTCCCCGTCTGTGATCTCGCTCACGGCGGGGCGACTGCCGACCGTCTAGGCTGTCCACGCAGACAGCATCTAAAAAGGGACGGCCATGAACGAGAACGTCGACGACAGCGGTATCCGGCCCGGTGTCAGCTACCGTTGCCAACTGCTGAATGCGCTTATGCGCGAAGCGGTTGCCGAGCGAAAGGCCGCACCTGTGCAGGCCGATCTCGAGCGGATTCTGCTCGATTCCGATCCCTACCTGGTCGCGCTGACCAGAGGCGAAAACAAGCGCTGAGATGCCCGTTCCGGGGCCGGCTGGTCCCGCCCGCCTGCTGTTGTCCGCCGGCATTCGCCCCGGCGCCGCTCGAGCAGGATGTTGAAATAGCCATGCATGGCTTTTTCAACGCTGCGATCCGAAAAAAGTGATTTTCGGATCGCGAGCATTTTCAAGAGCTTGCAGTTCGCGAAAAGGGCGATGCATTCCTTACTTCGCCTGGCAGCCTGCCAGCCAGTATCATGCGCGTCTTCCCTTTTGACCCGGAGCTCGCATGGAACGATACAAATCTGCGCTCGCAGCGCTCGTGCTTTTCCTCGCCGCCGGCTGCGCCCCTGCTGGCGACGAGCCGGCCGATCGATCGCCCGCCGGTGAGCCAGCGGACGATGCGGCCTATGGCCAGGCCGACGAAACCGCCCGCAACGATGAGGGCGCCACCCCCGCCTTGCCCACAGAGGAGATCGATGAGCTCATGATTACCGAACTCGAACCCGGCACCGGTGAAACCATCGCTTCCGGCCAGACCGCCGTCGTGCACTACACCGGGTGGCTGTTTGATCCCGATGCTGCGGACGGCAAAGGCGAAAAATTCGACAGCTCCCGGGATCGCGGCGAGCCATTCCGCTTCCCGGTCGGCGGCGGCAGAGTGATAAAGGGATGGGATCAGGGCGTGGCCGGCATGCAGGTCGGCGGCGAGCGCCGGCTGCTCATCCCGCCGGAGCTCGGCTATGGAGAGCGCGGCGCAGGCGGCGTCATACCGCCCGGCGCGACGCTGATATTCGATGTAGAGCTCGTGGATGTCGAGTAGGTCTGCGCGCTCGAGCGTATTGCGCGGCGTTTTCCTGTTCGGGTTGCTTTGGACGGTCGCCGCGCCTGCGGCGACCTTGATCCACGCCGGCCGCCTCATTGACGGCGTCGATAATGAAGCGCTGCCTGAGCGCACGATTGTCATCGAAGGCGAGCGCATTACCGCCGTCGAGCGGGGCTACCGCGAGCCCGGACCCGACGACGATCTGATTGATCTCGGGGCTCACACAGTGTTGCCGGGACTCATGGACATGCACACGCACGTGTCCTCCGAGCAACGTCAGGGCGGCTACATCGATCAGTTCCAGTTGAGCGAGGCGGACTATGCGCTGCAGGCGGTCGTGAATGCCGGGAAAACGCTCATGGCCGGGTTTACGACCATTCGCGATCTAGGCGACATCTACAACGTTACCGTGGCGCTGCGCAACGCAATCGATGCCGGTGAGTTGCCAGGGCCGCGCATCTTCACCGCCGGCACGTCGATCGCGACGACCGGCGGCCACGCTGATCCGACGAATGGCTGGGCGCCGGTTATCCGCGATGATCCGGGCCCCAGGCTCGGCGTCGCGAACGGGCCATGGGAAGGGGTCAAGGCCGTCCGCCAGCGCTACAAGGAAGGCGCGGATCTGATCAAGATCACCGCAACAGGTGGCGTGCTCAGCCTCGCGAAGAGCGGCCAGAATCCGCAATTCATGGAGGAGGAGATCCGCGCAATCGTCGAAGCGGCGGAGGATTACGGCTTTCACGTCGCCGCTCACGCGCATGGGGCGGAAGGCATGAAGCGTGCGATCCGCGCGGGCGTTAAATCGATTGAACATGGCACGTACATGGATGACGAAGTGATCGCGCTCATGAAAGAGCATGGCACGTTCTATGTGCCGACCATCAGCGCCGGCCGCTTCGTCGGCGAGAAGGCAAAGGAGGAGGGCTATTTTCCGGAGATCGTGCGCCCGAAGGCTGCGGCCGTAGGGCCGCAGATCCAGGACACATTCGAAAAAGCTTACCGGGCCGGCGTGAAAATCGTGTTCGGCACGGACACCGGCGTATCGCCGCACGGTGAGAATGCGCAGGAGTTCGCCTGGATGGTCGAGGGCGGCATGCCGCCGATGGAGGCCATCCGGGCGGCGACATCCGGCGCGGCTGCTTTCCTCGGCATCGCAGAGCGCGTGGGCACCGTCGAGGCCGGCAAACTCGCAGACCTGGTGGCCGTGCGGGGCGATCCGCTCGCCGATGTGGCAGTCCTGGAAGACGTGAGCTTCGTCATGAAGGAAGGCGAAGTCTTCAGGCACGAATGAGGCCGGCTCGAGTCAGATTCAGGATGGTCATGCGGTTCGCAGGCTCTCTGTTCCTCGCCGCTATCGTCGTCATAGCGATCTTCGCGATCGGTATGCACGCGTGGGGAGTTTTCGACGAGGAGGTGCGCACTCTCGAATTCGAAGAGATCCGCCTGATCTCTGCGCGCGAGCGCCGCGACCTCGCCTGGCTGCTCGGCGAGGATGAGCGCACGGTGCCGCCGAGGCCTTCGATCGAGCAGATACCCCGGGTGCCCCTGCCGCCACGGGAGATCTCCGGGTTCGTGCAGCTCGAGGTTACGGTGGCGCCCGACGGCACCGTCGATAATGTCGATGTGCTCGGCGCGGTGCCGGCCGGCATCTACGAGGAGCAGGCGCAGGAAATCGTGAGCGAGCGGCGTTACCCGCCGGCAATCGGCGGCGCGCCGGGCACGCACACCGAGATCATCGACTTCACAGTGCCCGCTGAAGAATAAGAAGACCAGGTGCCGGGCACCGGCATCTCTTTGGCTTTGCGAGGGACCGTCGACCGACACCTAAAACCTGCCCGACGGGTCGCAAAGAGGTGCCGGTGCCCGGCACCTACAGGTCGGGGTTCAGCGTGTAGGTGCCGACGACGCGCGCTTCGGTCAACACGTGTCCCTCGATCGCGTCCATGACGTCCTGTCCCGTAAAATTCCCCGCGACGGGGCAGTGCTCCAGATCCGTGGCATAGAGCACGAAGTGGTAGTGATGCGCGATGCTGTCGTTCCAGGGCGGGCACGGCCCGTCGTAGCCAAAGTACGATCCCGACATTTCGCGGTCACTCGTGAACCAGTTGGTAAAGTCGTTGAGCCCCTGGCGGCTGCCTTCCGGCCCCGGCGGATGGCGCTTGCCGCGTGGCGTGATGCCGTCGGAGCAGGCACCCTCGGCGATGCTGCCCGGTGACGCCGGGAGGTCCACCATGACCCAGTGATAAAAGTCGATGCGCGGCAAATCTGCCGGTATCGTGCGGTCCTCCTGATTGGCATCATCGGCTTCGGAGGGCACGTCCGGATCGACACAGATCAGCACCAGCGAACGGGCGCGCTCCGGCACGTCGTCCCAGGCGAGCTTCGGGTTGCGGTTGTCGCTCAACCGGATGTGCTCTTTCTCATCGGGCATACCGAAGGCGAAGTTCCCGGGGATCGGGCCGTTGTCGTCGATGCCGTCGATTCTCAGATGCATGGGAAACTCCGTTCCAGTGAATGGGCATGGTAGGATTTCGGCCAGTCTGGCGAGCCGCAATAGCTGAACACGCATGGCAACCGAAATTCAAGATCAGCGCACGCTCGTGCTCGTTTCCTACGTGTTGCACCTGGTCGGCACGATTGCCGGCGTGACGAGCATCGTCGGCCTCGTCATCAATTACCTGAAGCGCAACGAATGCGAGCCCGACCTGCGCACTCACCATCAA
>JACDCP010000249.1 GCA_013817465.1 Gammaproteobacteria bacterium
GTCGGGACGCGACCGGCGGCCGGCGCTAGCGCACCACTATGCGCCGGCCCGTCTACCTGGATTACGCGGCTACCACGCCGATCGATCCGCGCGTCGCTCAAACGATGCTGGCCTGCCTCATGCCGGATGGCACGCATGGCAATCCGGCTTCCACCGCGCATGAAACGGGCCGGGCAGCCCGTGATGTCGTCGAAAAGGCGCGCGCCGAGGTAGCGGCGCTGATCGGCGCAGTGGCCGGCGACATCGTCTGGACCTCGGGCGCCACAGAATCGGATAATCTCGCCATCCTCGGCGCCGCGCGACAGGCCCGTTCCGGCCATGTCGTCACCGGGCGCACGGAGCACAAGGCCGTGCTGGACACCTGCCGCCAGCTCGAACGCGAAGGTTTCGCGGTGACCTGGCTCATGCCCGATCGTCACGGCCTGCATGGCCCGGAACAACTGCGCGATGCATTGCGCGCCGATACGCGTCTCGTCTCGATCATGCACGTCAATAACGAGACCGGGGTCATCCAGGACATCGCCGCCATGGCGGATATCTGCCGCGAGCGTGGCATTCTGTTCCATACCGATGCGGCCCAGAGCGCCGGCAAGCTGCCCCTCGACGTCGACGCTCTGGGCGTCGACCTGATGTCGCTCTCGGCGCACAAAGTTTACGGCCCCAAGGGCGCGGGGGCCCTGTATGTGCGTCGCGCGGCGCGCCGTCGCCTGGAGCCGCTCATGTTCGGTGGCGGCCAGGAGCTCGGCCTGCGCGCCGGCACGCTGGCGACGCATCAGATTGCCGGCATGGGAACGGCTTTCGCTCTGGCGCGCGAAGAGCTCGCGGCGGAGCACGAACGCGTGCTCGAGCTGCGCGAGCGCCTGTGGTCCGGCATCGAGCCGCTCGGCGCGGTCTATCTGAACGGTCACCCGGAGCGGCGCGTCGCCTCCATCCTGAATATCAGCTTCGCCGCCGTCGAAGGCGAAAGCCTGCTGTTGAGCTTGCGTGGTCTGGCCGTTTCGACGGGTTCCGCCTGCAACACAGAGGTTGCCGAGCCCTCCTACGTGCTGCGGGCGCTAGGTCGCGATGACGTGCTGGCGGAAAGCTCGATCCGGTTCAGCCTGGGGCGATTCACGACCGCAGACGACATCGATTTCGCTACCGCTTGCGTTCGGGCCGGCGTGGAAAAGCTGCGCGCCCTCGCGCCTGAGGGCCGCGCGCCGGATAAATCCTTGAAAATCCGATAAAATAGGCGGCCGACGTGTTTGGCTTCAGCTACAGTCGCGCAGTCCTCGAAAGCTTTGAGCATCCGCTCCACGCCGGTCGCGCCCGAGGCGATCCTGCGGAGCTGATCGTCGGGCGTGCGGGCAGCATGAAGGCCGGCGCGCTGGTCGAGCTTTCGCTCAGGGTGGCGCCGGGCGGTGTGACAGAGGCGCGGTTTCGCGCGTTCGGCTGCCCGCACACGATTGCCGCCGCCTCGCGAGTGGCGCAGCAGATCGAGGGACAGCCGATCGAGGCGCTCGAAGGCTTCGACATACAAGCGATCGCGGACGAGCTCGAGGTGCCCGCCGGAAAGCTGGGCCGGCTGCTGATTGTCGCAGATGCGCTGGTCGGCTGCCTCGCTGAATGGCGGCGCCGGCCGCCGGGCACGGATACAAAACAGCGTTGAAAAGCCGCGGCTCTTTCCAAACGCCCGGCGACATGGAGAATGGAACGAAGACATGGCCATTTCATTGACGGAATCCGCAGCGCAGCGCGTGCTCAGCTTCCTGGCAAACCGCGGTGCCGGTGTGGGTCTGCGTCTCGGCGTGAAGAAGACCGGCTGCTCGGGCTTCGCGTACGTGATCAATTATGCCGATGAGGTAGACAACGACGATGTCGTGTTCGAGGATCGCGGCGTCAAGGTGGTCATCGACGCGAAGAGCCTCGAGCTGATAGACGGCACGGAGATCGACTTCGTCAAGCAGGGTCTCAACGAAGCATTCAGATTTCGCAACCCGAACGTGAAGGGTGAGTGCGGCTGCGGCGAAAGTTTCAGCGTCTAGCAGGGTTGAGAAAGTCATGGCTGCCTTTTTCAACAACCTGCGGGTAGACGGGAGTCGAGATGGCGGTTGAGCGCACCTTGTCGATCATCAAGCCCGATGGCGTGGCGAAGAATCTCATCGGCGACATCAACAGGCGCTTCGAGTCTTCAGGCCTGAGCATCATCGCGACCCGCATGATGCAGCTCGATGCGAGGGAGGCCGAGCGCTTCTATGAGGTGCACAAGGAACGGCCATTCTACCGGGACCTGGTTCGCTACATGACATCCGGACCTGTCCTGGTGCAGGTGCTGGAAGGCGACGATGCGATTGCGCTCAACCGCGATATCATGGGCGCGACCAATCCGGCTGACGCTGCGCCAGGCACGATTCGCGCCGACCATGCCGAGAGTATCGAGCAGAACGTTGTCCATGGATCGGATGCGGCGGATACCGCGCGGCGCGAGGTCGCTTTCTTTTTTGACGAGAAGCAGATCTTCTCGCGCCCGGCGCAGGCAACGAGGCATGACGATCGCTGAAAAACCCAATCTGATCGGCATGCCACGGGCCGCGCTCGAGTCCTTTCTCGTGCAACTCGGCCAGAAGCCGTTTCGGGCACGCCAGCTCATGAGCTGGATTTACAGTCATGGTTTCGACGACTTCGCGGACATGACCGATATCGGCCGGCCGCTGCGCGACGAGCTTGCCCGCTGTGCCGGAATCCGCGGACCCGAGATACTGTCGGCTCAGGAATCTGCCGACGGCACGCGCAAATGGCTGTTGCGCATGGATGCCGCCCAGGGCATCGAGACTGTGTTCATCCCGGAAGCGGCGCGCGGCACGTTATGCATTTCCAGCCAGGTCGGCTGCGCACTGGACTGCGCCTTCTGTGCCACGGCCCAGCAGGGATTCAACCGTAATCTGACCAGCGCTGAGATAGTCGGCCAGATCTGGCTGGCCAGCCGCGAGCTCGGGCCCGGCCCCGGCGGCTCTCGCCGCATCACCAATGTGGTTTTCATGGGCATGGGCGAGCCCCTGGCAAACTACCGCGGCATCGTGCCGGCCATCGGCGTCATGCTGGATGACCTCGGCTACGGGCTGTCCCGGCGTCGGGTTACCGTCAGCACCTCGGGGCTCGTGCCGCAGATGGTCCGGCTGGCCGACGAGTGCAACGTCGCGCTTGCCGTATCGCTGCACGCGCCGGACGACGCGCTGCGTGACGAGCTCGTGCCCATCAACCGCCGGCATCCCATTGCCGAGCTGCTCGAGGCGTGCTGGCATTATGCTTCGCGGCGCAATCATCGCAACATCACTTTTGAATACGTCATGCTCGACGGCGTCAACGATACACCCGCACATGCGCAGCGGCTCGCTCGACTGCTGCGCGGCCGCCCGGCCAAAGTGAACCTGATTCCTTTCAATGCGTTTCCCGGCACGCGGTTCACCTGTTCGCCGGCTGCAGTGATCGACCGGTTCCGGGATATTCTGATGGCGCGGAGCGTCATGACGATCACGCGCCGCACACGTGGCGATGACATAGACGCCGCCTGCGGGCAGCTCGCAGGCCGTGTGCAGAATCGCACGCGCGTCCGCCTCGGTGACAGGCTTCACGTGGGGGCATCGCACGCATGAACCGACCGACCGTTCGCAGCTCCGGCATTTACATCGTCGCCGCGGCCCTCGGCGCTTGCGTGACGAGCGGCGGTTTCGATCCCGGCGCGTTCGAGAACGACGAAGATGCGGCACGCTACAACCTCGAGCTCGGTGTCGCCTACCTCGAGCAGGGGCGGCTCGATCTGGCGCGCGACAAGCTCGAGCGCGCCCTCGAGCAGAATCCCGACTCGGCCGAGGTGCATGCGGCGGCGGCGCTGATGTACAAGCAGGCGCGCGATTACGATCGTGCCGAGAAACATTACGAAACAGCCGTGCGCCTGGATGGCAAGGACTCGGGGGTGCTCAACAGCTACGCGGTGTTTCTCTGTTCCCGGAACCGTTTCGAAGCCGCGGAGCCGATCTTTCTGCAAGCCGCCCGCAACCCGTTCTACCGGACACCTGCGGTGGCATATGCCAATGCCGGGGTCTGCGCGCGGCGCATGGGGGAGCCGGGCAAGGCGGAGCAATACTTCCGCGAGGCGCTGGAGGCAAACCCGCGCTACGAGCATGCCCTGCTGCAGATGGCCGATCTCGCGTATCAGCAGAAGAATTATCTGCAGGCGAGGGCCTTTCTGCAGCGTTACGCGGATGCCACGATCGCGACACCCGAAGCACTGTGGCTCGGCGTGCGAACGGAGCGGGCAATGGGCGACTCGGCCGCCGCGAAGAATTACGCCACGCGGCTGAAGAGCGAATA
>JACDCP010000250.1 GCA_013817465.1 Gammaproteobacteria bacterium
ATGCAGATAGCCCGCCAGCAACAGCCGCAGAGTCGCGCGTGTCACGACGAATTGCCGCAGGGCATTGGCGACGCGGAAGCGGGCGGCGCGAGCTCTTTCCTGCGGCGTCAGCAGAGCCTGCAGCCGTCGCTCTTCCTGCGCCGTCAGGTCGATCCGCCAGACGTGCACTTCGTTCTGCGGCAGTCGCGGAGTATCGCCCGGAATGCGCCACGCGTTCGTTTCCGCTGCGGGTGCCTGCACGCAAGGCCCGGTCATCATATCCCCGCATCCATCCTGTCGTTGCGCCCGGCGGCCAGCCGCGGACGAAGAAACGCCGCCAGGTCGCCCACGACTGGCTCTTCGATCAGCATGAGATGTCTGCCTTCGAGCTCCAGCACCTCGAGATCGGGAATGACCATTCCCCACCGCAGCAGCGATTTCAGGGCGGCATGCAGCGCCGGAAAATGCCGCGGCTTTCTGCTCATGCGCACGAGCACGGCCGGGCCGCGGTAGTATCCGGGATCGTACGTCCGCAGCGCCACTTTGCAGGCCTGCATCATGCGGCGATGAATCTTCCAGAACGTTCGTGCCGCGGCGGATGATGGGTCATCGAGTCGCCCCTCCGTGTGCAGCCGTCTGACCTGGCGGAGGCGGCTGCGAACTTCTGGCCGGCTCAACAATCGTCCGCCATGGCGTTTCAACAAGCTGAGCGCCCTGTATCGCAACCGGTCGGGCAAGCTCAAAATCCTCGGCGGCACGCCGCAGTCCAGCAGCACGAGCAAAGCGACTTCTTCACCCGCCTGCTGCATCTGCCGGGCCATCTCGTAGGCGACCACTCCGCCGAACGAAAAGCCCCCGAAGAAGTACGGCCCGCGAGGCTGCACCCGGCGTACGTCGCGAAGATACAGGTTCGCCATCTCCTCGACCCGGCGCAGGGGCGGGTGCACGCCATCCAGGCCGACAGCCTGCAGGCCGAAGTAAGCGCAGTCGTCACCGAGCCGCCGGGCCAGGTTGCGCTGATTGAGCACGTTTCCGCCCGCGTCATGGACGCAGAAAAAAGCGGGCGCATCCGGCCGGGGCCGCGGCTCGAGCTGCACCAGCGAAGACCACGACGCCTGCCAGTCTCGCCTGCGAATCGCGGCCGCCAGGGTTGCGATGGTGGGCGCGTCGAAGAGCAGCGCCAGCGGGAGGCGGAACCCGGTTTGCGTTTCGAGCCGGCTGAAAAGCCGTGCCGCCATCAGCGAATGACCGCCCAATGCGAAGAAATCATCGGTCACGCCGATGGGTTGGCGTTTCAGCAGCTCCACCCAGAGCTGATGGAGCAGGGTTTCGAGCGCGTCGCGCGGTGCAACCGGCGCGGCGGCCGATGCATTATCGGTATCGGGCGCCGGAAGGCGGCGGTGGTCTATCTTGCCGTTCGCGGTCAGCGGCAGCTCCTTCATCACCACGACCGCAGACGGCACCATGTAATCCGGCAACAGCCTCAGCAGGTGCTTGCGCAGTGCCGCCTCCGTGACGCCGTTGCCGGCGGCCGGCTCGCCCACTGCGGCGTACGCAATCAAGCGGGCGGGCCCATCGTTCTCCCCCGTCAGCCGCACGACCGCATCCCGCACCGCCGGATGGCTTCCGAGCGCCGCTTCGACCTCACCCGGCTCGATGCGGAACCCGCGCAGTTTGAGCTGCCGGTCCCAGCGGCCGAGAAACTCGATCTCACCTCCGGGGAGTCGCCGTACGCGGTCGCCGGTTCGATAGAGCCTTGCCGAAGCGTTGCCGGTGAATGGATCCGGGACGAATCGTTCCTCAGTCAGCGATGGACGATCCTGATATCCGAGCGCTACGCCGAGCCCGCCGACATAGAGCTCGCCCGCTACCCCGACCGGGGCCGGCTGCATCCGGCCGCAGCCGTCCAGCACCCACAGCGTCGTTCCGGCCAGCGGCTTGCCGATCGGCAGGTTCGTCGCGTCGTCGGCCACGTCTTCGACCTCGTGCCAGGATGCGAACGTCGTCGTTTCGGTCGGCCCGTAGACGTGCAGCAGGCGCTCGGGCGGATCGGACGCGAGTACTGCCCGTACCCAGCGCGGTTCGACGCGTTGCCCGCCGAACAGCAGAGTCCGCAGCGAGGCGAACGCGTCCGGCGTTTGCTGCGCCACGAGATTAAACAGCGCCGTGGTCAGGAACAGGGTCGTCACGCCGTGCGCGCGCAGGGCGCGGGCCAGCTGCGGCGGCGACAAGAGCACGTCGCGCGGCAGCACGACCAGGCGCGCGCCGTTCAGCAGCGCTCCCCAGACCTCGAAGGTGGTCGCATCGAAGGCGTTGTGGGCGGCCTGCGCGATGACGTCGTCAGCACCGAGGGCCACGTAATCCGTGCTGCAGACGAGGTGGATGACGGCGCGGTGGGGCACGACAACGCCCTTCGGCTGTCCCGTCGAGCCGCTCGTGTACATCACATAAGCGGGCGACTCGCCCGAGCAGTCGGTGTCGTGCGGCGCCGGGAGGACCACATCGGAGTCGTCCGCCAGGTCATTGTCGCCGAGCGTCAGCACAAGCGTCCCGAGCGTCTCGGCGCGATGCCTGTGCTCCGGATCGGCGACGATGGCGGTCATGCCGGTGTCCTCGATCATCAGGCGCAGCCGCGCGTCGGGAGATCCGGGATCCAGCGGTACGTAGGCGCCGCCCGCCTTGAGCGTGCCGAGCATCGCCACCACCATCTGTGCTGTGCGCGCGACGCAGAGCCCGATGCGCGGCTCCCCGGAGACCTCTGCGCCATGCTCGCCGATCGCCGTGCGGAGCGCGCGGGCGAGTCGGTCGGCGCGGCGATCGAGCTCGGTATACGTCCATGAGACTGAATCGTCGGTGACCGCCGGGGCATCGGGTGTCTGCCGTGCCTGCCGTTCGAAGAGTCGGTGCACGCGGCGCTCGTCCGGGAGGCTCTGGCGAACGGCGTTCCCGCCGGCGAGTGCAGCGCGCTTGATTTCTCTCAGCATCGGAAGCTGCCAGAGCGGCGTATCGGGCGCCTCGACGATGCCCTCGAGCAGCGTCTCGAAATGGCCGGCCAAGCGCTCGATGGTCGCGCGGTCGAACAGGTCGGTTGCGTAGTTGAACCGGATGCGCAGGCCGTGGCCGTCCGGCAGCGCGTGCGTGACCAGGTCGAACTTTGCGGTGGCGGATTCGAGGAGCAGCCGTTGTGCCGCGATATCTTTCCATTGCTGTGCGTGGCGCGGTTGGTTCTGCAAGGCGAACATGGTCTGAAAGAGGGGTGTGCGGCTGCGGTCCCGGGGCGGGTTGAGCGCCTCGACGATCTGATCGAAAGGCACGTCCTGATGGTCATAGGCGGCGAGAGCGACGTCGCGCACCCGCCCGAGCAGGGCCTTGAAAGACAGCTCGCCGGAGAGTTCCGTGCGCAGCACGAGCGAGTTGACGAAGAAGCCGATCAGCGGCTCGAGCTCGCTGCGGTTGCGCCCGGCGATCGGCGAGCCGACGCTTGAGTCCTGCTGTCCGGTATAGCGATGCAGCAGGGTCTTGTAGCCGGCCAGCAGCACCATGAACAGCGTCGTGCGCTCGCGCCGTGCGAGGCGCTCGAGCCCGGCGGTGAGCTGCGCCGACAGGATATGCTCGCAGCTCGCGCCGCGGTGCGACTGCACCGGCGGACGCGGCCGGTCGGTCGGCAGCTCGAGCGGTGCGACTCCGGCCAGTTGCCGCTTCCAGTAATCGAGCTGTGCTGCCATCTCAGCGCCTGCCAGCCGCTCACGCTGCCAGACTGCATAGTCCGCATACTGGATCGGCAACGGCGCGAGCGCCGGCGTGCGCCGCTCGGTGAAGGCCGCGTACAGCTCAGACAACTCCCGCCAGAGAAGATCGATCGACCAGCCGTCGGCGGCGATGTGATGCAGGGTGAGCCCGAGCAGGTGCTCCTCGTCGGCGAGCCGCACCAGGCGTGCCCGCAGCATCAGATCCGTCGTCAGATCGAACGGCTGCCTGGCGGCCTCCGTCAGCAGCGCGAGTCCCTCGGCCTCCCGTTTCTCAGCCGGCCGATCCCGCACATCGAGCACTTCGACGGGGAGCGGGCGCGGCGGCTCGACACTCTGCAGCGGACCCTCTGAGGTGGCCTGAAAAGTGGTGCGCAGCACCGTATGGCGCTCGAGCAATGCGTCGAGGGCCAGGCGCAGGGCGTCTTCATCGAGCGGTCCGCGCAGGCGCAGTGCGGCCGGTATGTTATAGAGAGACGAGCCGACTTCGAGCTGATCGATGAACCAGAGCCGCTGCTGGGCCGAGGAGAGCACCGCCGGGCCGTCGCCGCTGCGGCGGGGTACGACCTCGTGGCGCGGCGCCGGTTGCGTCACGTCCCGGGCCTGCTCGATCACCCC
>JACDCP010000039.1 GCA_013817465.1 Gammaproteobacteria bacterium
GGCTTGGGAACGGTCAGTTGCCCTTTGTCGGTGACAGTGACGACCATAATTCTTTCCAATTGCTAAGTATCGGATAGATCATATAAAGTAAGGAGCACGGATGTCAAATCTTACTTCTGCCTGTTTGGCGCAAAAAAGACGGGTTCGTTTGCAGGCTTCATACAGGAGAACACCATGAGCCAGTACCAGATCGCCGTAGTGGTCGGCAGTCTTCGCCGCGATTCGTTCAACCGCAAGCTGGCCACCGCAATTGCAAAACTGGGGCCAGCAGAATTCTCGTTCGAGCAGCTGCGGATCGATGACCTGCCGCTCTACAATCAGGACGATGATGAGAACCCGGCCGAATCGGTCAAGCGGCTGAAGGGCGAAATCAAGGCCGCCCGGGGCCTGCTGTTCGTCACGCCCGAATACAATCGTTCAATGCCCGGCGTGCTCAAGAACGCGATCGATCACGCCTCGCGGCCGTACGGCCAGAATGCCTGGGCGAAAAAGCCCGCCGGTGTGTTGGGCGCTTCGATCGGTTCCATAGGCACGGCCGTTTCGCAGCAGCATCTGCGCAACAGTCTCGCGTATCTGGATGTGCCCACGCTGGGCCAGCCCGAAGCCTTCATCCAGGTGACGGACGAGTTGTTCGACGATGCCGGCAATATCGGCAACGCGAGAAGCAGGAAATTCCTGCAGAGATGGATGGATCAGTACGTGGACTGGGTGAGAAAGCACGCAGCCTGAGGCAGTCACCAGCAGGGCAAAATGGTAGGATGCTTTTTCGCCCCATGGTGTCCCGCGTCGGTCCCCCCGCGACGATCAGCCGTAAACCCCGTCAGGCCCGGAAGGGAGCAGCGGCAGCGGTGAAATCGGGCGCCGGGGTGCGGCTGGCGCGGGGCGCCGCCATGGTGTCGCAGTCGTAGAGCAGGGCGCAGCAGCGCGGGGATTCCAGGTTCATGAGCTATCTCGCACTGGCGCGGAAGTGGCGGCCACGCCGGTTTGACGAAATGGTCGGCCAGGAGCACGTGCTCCGCGCGCTCGTCAATGCGCTCGACAATGAGCGCCTGCATCATGCCTACCTTTTCGCCGGCACGCGCGGCGTCGGCAAGACCACCATCGCCCGCATTTTCGCCAAGTGCCTGAACTGCGAGCGCGGCGTGAGCGCAACGCCCTGCGGCGAGTGTGCGGCCTGCCGTGAGATCGACGAGGGCCGATTCGTGGATCTGCTCGAAGTCGATGCCGCCTCGCGCACCAAGGTCGAGGACACGCGGGACCTGCTCGATAATGTGCAATACCGCCCGGCGCGCGGGCGCTACAAGGTGTACCTCATCGACGAAGTGCACATGTTGTCCAAGCACTCCTTCAATGCCTTGCTGAAAACGCTCGAGGAGCCGCCACCGCACGTCAAATTCCTGCTCGCGACCACGGATCCGCAAAAGCTGCCGGTCACCGTGCTGTCGCGCTGCCTGCAGTTCAGCCTCAAGCGCCTGCCGCTTGACCTGATCGAGGGACGCCTGCGTGAGATCTGTGCCGCGGAGTCGATTGCCGCCGAGCCCGCCGCGCTCGCGCAGCTCGCGCGCGCGGCGGACGGCAGCCTGCGGGATGCCCTGAGCCTGCTCGATCAGGCCGTGGCCTATGGCGGCGGTCAGGTGACGGGCGACGAGGTCGCCGCCATGCTCGGCAGCCTCGATCAGGCGCAGCTCGAGCGCTTCGTCGATGCCTTGTGCGACGACGACGGCGAACGCCTTCTGCAGGAGGTTGCGCGCATCGCGGAACAGGTGCCCGATTATGCGGAGGTTCTCGACGCGCTGGCGACGCTGCTGCAACGGATTGCGCTCGTGCAGGTGGTGCCGGACATGGAAAGCGATGAGCGATTCGATGCCGAAACGCTGCGCAGGCTCGCCGGGCGTCTCGCGCCGGAGGAGACCCAGCTTTTCTATCAGATCGCCATTCTCGGAAGGCGGGACCTGGGCCATGCGCCGGACCCGCGCAGCGGCTTCGAAATGACGCTATTACGCATGCTCGCGTTTCGGCCCGCGGGTGCGACGGATGCCACCGCCACGGTTGTACGCAGTCGCAATCGTACCGAACGGGCGGAGCCAGCTCCTGCAACTGGCGATCCCCGTGCCGCCGGAGGGCCCGGCGGCTCGGCAAGCGGCCCGCAGAGCGATTGGACCGGCCTGCTCGCGCGACTTGAGTTGCGGGGAGCCGTTCGACAGCTCGCGGCGAACAGCCTGTGCGTGCGCCATGAAGACGATGAATGGGAGCTGCTGCTCGATCCGGAAGATGCGCATCTGCTGACGGAGCAGCTCAGGCGCCGGTTCCTGCACGCACTCGAAGCCGAATCCGGCAGGCCAATGCGCCTGAAGTATCGTATCGGCAAAATGGATGGCGAGACGATGGCACGGCGCAGCGCGCGCCAGGCCGACGAACGCCTCCAGGCCGCGAGGGCATCGATCGACGAGGATCCCAATGTGCGCGCCCTGAAGGAAACTTTCGGCGCCCGGGTGCAACCGGAATCGGTCAAGCCCGTCAACTGAACATCCTGCTAACGGGAGAGACAGCGATGAAGGGTGGCATCAATCAGCTCATGAAACAGGCGCAGGCGATGCAGGAGAACATGCAGCGCGCGCAGGAAGAGCTGGGCACGACCGAGGTGACCGGCGAGGCGGGAGGCGGCATGGTCAGCGTGCGCATGACCTGCCGTTACGAGGTGAAGCGCGTAACGCTCGAGGATGCGCTCGTTCGCGACGACAAGGAAATGATCGAAGACCTGCTTGCCGCCGCAGTGAACGACGCCGTGCGCAAGGTGGAGGCCACCATCCAGGAGAAGTTTTCCGGCATGACTTCCGGGATGGGTCTGCCGGCCGGTCTCAAGCTGCCGTTCTGACGGCGGTGCATTTTTCGCCGCTCGTCGCGCGCCTCATCGATACCCTGCGCTGCCTGCCCGGTGTCGGTCCGAAGTCGGCGCAGCGCATGGCTTTCCATCTGCTGGAACGCGATCGCGACGGCGCACGCGAGCTGGCGCGTGCGCTCGGCGATGCGGCTGAACGTGTCGGCCATTGTGCAAACTGCCGTATGTTCGCGGAGACCGGGCTTTGTGCGATCTGCGCTTCGGCGAACCGCGACGCGAGCACCATCTGCGTCGTCGAATCGCCGGCGGACGTCGCTGCGGTGGAGCACTCGGCCGGTTACTCGGGCCGCTATTTCGTCCTGATGGGTCATCTTTCGCCGCTCGACGGCATCGGGCCGCAGGAGCTTTCGCTGGAGCTGCTGGAGGCGCGACTTGCCGGCGGCGAGGTGCGTGAGCTGATCCTCGCGACGAATCCGACCGTTGAAGGAGAAGCGACGGCGCACTACATCGCCGAGCTCGCTCAACGCCACGGCGTGACAGCGACACGCATCGCCCACGGCGTCCCGATCGGCGGCGAGCTGGAGTACGTGGACGGCGGAACGCTGTCGCACGCCTTCGCCGGGCGCCGCGCGTTGGGTTAACCAGGTGCCGGGCACCGGCACCTCGTCGGAGACTGGTTTATGGATGACTGTATTTTCTGCCGCATCGTCTCGGGCGATCTCGAATCGGATCTCATTTACGAAGATGACGATCTGGTGGCCTTTCGCGACCTGAATCCGCAGGCGCCGACGCACGTGTTGCTGATTCCGCGCCGGCACGTCTCGACGGTGAACGATCTCGGGTACGCCGATGCGGAACTGATCGGCAGGCTGGTGCTGGCCGGGCAACGGCTGGCGAGCGAAGAGGGCATCGCCGAAGAGGGTTACCGTCTGGTGTTGAACTGCAACCGCGAGGCCGGTCAGAGCGTCTTCCACCTGCACCTGCACCTGCTCGGCGGCCGTCGGATGAAATGGCCGCCTGGGTAAATGGGGACATTCCTGATTTCCCGTCGCGAGGCCTGACCCGCTGCGCTCAGTCTCGACCGAAATCAGGAATGTCCCCATTTACTGGCGCGCATCAACCGCAGCAGGCGGCGGTAGCTTTCGTAGCGGCGCGGGTCAACCGCGCCACTTTCTACCGCTTCCCGCACGCCGCAGCCAGGCTCGCGCAAATGCATGCAGTCGGAAAAACGGCAATAGGCGGCCGGGTCGCCGAATTCAATGAAGGCGCGCGCCACGTCCACGGGCTCGACCGGCGGCGGCGCGTAGTCACGTACCCCGGGCGAGTCGATGATGTCGCCGCCCCGCGGCAGGTGATGCAGCACCGAGACGACGGTCGTATGCCGGCCTTCGCCGGTTGCCGCCGAGATTTCGGCGGTCGCCGCGCTGACGTCGGGCAGCAGCCTGTTCAGCAGCGAGGATTTGCCGACCCCGGACTGACCGAGCAGGATGCTCGTGTGCGGCTCGAGCGCCTCCGCGAACGCCTCCATGCCCGCACCGGTCTGCGCACTCGTCTCGAGCACCGCATAGCCTATGCGCGTGAACCATTTCAGCGCCAGGCGAAGCTGCGCTGCCTCTCCGGATAGTTCCGCCTTGTTCAGCACAATCAAGGCGCGTGCCGGTAACAGCGCCGCGGCGGCGAGATATCGATCGAGCATATACAGATCGGGCGGGGGACTCGGCGCGACCACCGCAATGAGCTGCGTAAGGTTGGCCGCTATGACCTGGACGCGGCCGCGCTTGTCCGGGCGGCCGAGCGCGTTTTCGCGCGGCAGGATGGCCGTGACCAGGCATTCGCTGTCATCTGCTGCCCGGCGCCACTGCGCCCGGTCGCCGCAGACGGCTCGCAACTTGCGGCCCGAAAGCCTGCAACGATGGCGCTGGCCCTGTTCGTCCTCGACAACGACGCGGGGGCCATGGCTCGCTATGATGCGTCCCGGCGAAGGTGCCGGGCACCGGCACCCCGATTGGCGGGTCACCGCTGCCTGGTCACGGCGCGCCGGTGCCCGGCGCCTGCCTCCGCAAAGGGGTGCCGGTGTCCGGCACCTTCGCCCGCAGCTCTTTGAGGCGCGCGATGCGTGTTCCCGCCGGAGGATGCGAATCGTAAAAAGCCGAATGCACGGGATCGGGCGTCAGCGTCGAGGCATTGTCCCGGTAGAGCTTGACGAGGGCCGCGATCAGCGCCCGGGCATCGCTCTGTCCGGCGGCATAGGCATCGGCCTCGAATTCATGGCGCCGCGAGAGCCAGGCGCCGAGCGGCGTGAGCGGAAACAGGAACACGGGCACCACGAGCAGAAACAGTATCAGCGCGGCATGCGGCGAAGGCGTATCGATGCCGAGCGCCGTGTAGAACCAGGCTTGCATCTCGAGCCAGCCGAGCAGCGCAAAACCCAGCAGGCTAAACGCGAAGCCGAGCAGCAGCCGCTTGCGCACGTGACGCATGCGGAAATGGCCGAGCTCGTGGGCCAGCACTGCCTCGACTTCGCCATGCTCGAGCGACGCCATGAGCGTATCGAAAAAGACGATGCGTTTGCTGTTGCCGACACCGGTGAAGTAAGCATTGCCGTGCGCGGAGCGCCGCGAGCCATCCATGACGAAGATGCCCTTGCTGCGGAAGCCGCAGCGTTCGAGCAGTGCCTCGATGCGCGCGCGCAGGGGCTCGTTCTGCAGCGGTGAGAACTTGTTGAACAGCGGCGCAATGAATGCGGGCCAGGCCCAGGTCAGGGCCAGGCTGAAGCCCGTCCAGACGAGCCAGGCATATAACCACCAGAGATCGCCGGCCCCGCGCATGAGCCAGAGGATGGCGAAGCTCAGCGGCGCACCGAGCACGATCATCAGCACCGCGCCCTTGAGCAGGTCCGTCACGAACAGCGCGGGTGTCGTCTTGTTGAAACCGAATCGTTCCTCGATGACAAATGTCCGGTACGCCGAGAACGGCAGCGCGAGCAGGGTCATGATCATGAATGTGCTCAGGATCATGCCGGTGCCGGTCCACAGCGGTCCTAGGTCGACGTTGCGCCAGGCCTGGTCGATGAGATAAAGCCCGCCGCCCAGCGTCCAGAGTGCCAGCAGCGCGGCGTCGATGACTGTCTCGACGATGCCTGCGCGCGAGCGCGTGATCGTGTACTCGGCGGCCTTGCGATGCTGCTCCGCGGAAACCACATCGGCAAAGGGTGCGGGCACATGATCGCGGTGCGCAGCCACTGCGCGCATCTGTCGGCTCGCGAGCCACAGGCGAAGCACAGTGCCGGCGAGCAGAAAGGCGAGAAACAGCCAGCTCAGAAAATGCATCCTCGTAGTATATCCTCCCTTGTCGCGGCGGCATGCTGCTGGCGAGCTGCCTGGAAACACCCTTTTTCAACATCCTGCTAGAATTCGGCAGCGTACGAACGGAGCCGTGCATGCCGGATGCCGACAACCTGATCTGGATCGACCTCGAGATGACGGGCTTGAAGCCCGAGACGGATCTGATTCTCGAAATCGCCACCGTGGTGACGGACAAGCACCTCGAGGTGCTGGCCGAAGGGCCCGCGCTGGCGGTGCACCAGAACGACGAGGCGCTCGCCGGCATGGACGAATGGAACACGCGGCAGCATGGATTGTCGGGCCTGACCGAACGCGTGCGCCGGAGCACGATGACAGTGCGTGGCGCCGAAGAGCGCACGCTCGCATTTCTCGCCGATTTCGTGCCGCGCGGACAATCGCCGATGTGCGGCAACAGCATCTGCCAGGACCGCCGTTTTCTCGCACGCTGGATGCCGGAGCTCGAGTCTTATTTTCATTACCGCAACCTCGATGTGAGCACGCTCAAGGAGCTGGCGCGCCGCTGGGCGCCCCAGGTCGCCAACTCGCTCACGAAGACCTCGACGCATCTCGCGCTCGCGGATATTCACGATTCCATCGTCGAGCTGGCTCACTATCGCAGGCACTTGTTCGCGCCGCAGATCGCCACTGCGGCCGGGCCTTGATGAAACCCCATTCGGAGGCCTCCGAGCGCAACAAAGGACCGATACTTGCCGTCCTGCGCCGCGCTTTCGCGCACGCTGCGCAGGTGCTCGAGATCGGCTCGGGCACGGGCCAGCATGCGGTGTTCTTTGCCGCGGCGTTGCCGGACCTCGTCTGGCAGCCCAGCGAAATGCCCGGGCGCCTCGAAGGCATCCGGCAGTGGACGGCGGAAACCGGCCTTGCCAACGTCCTGCCGCCCATCGAGCTCGACGTCTGTGTGCGCCCGTGGCTTGTGGCCGAAGTGGACGCAGTGTTCTCCGCGAACACGGCGCATATCATGTCCTGGCCGCAGGTCCTCTGCCTGTTCGAGGGCGTCAGCGAGGTGCTGTCCGGCGGCGGCGCATTCTGCCTGTACGGTCCGTTTCGCAGCGAGGGTGCATTCGACACGGAAAGCAATCGCCGTTTCGACGCCATGCTCCGGCGCGAGCAGCCGAGCATGGGCCTGCGCGATCGCGAGGCGCTCATAGATACAGCCGCGGCGAACGGGCTCAGCTTCGTGCGCGAGCACGCCATGCCCGCCAACAACCGGCTGCTGGAATGGCGAAAAGGGGACATTCCTGATTTCGGAAGTACTGACCGGTCCGGAGAACAGGATTGATTAAAATGTCCGAAATCAGGAATGTCCCCTTTTCGTGAGCGACGCGCCGGATCTGGCGGCGATACGCGAAGCGGCAGGGCGCATCGCCGCACACGTCAAGCGCACGCCGGTCTTCACTTCGTCGATGCTCGACGGGCGGGCCGGCGCGCAGGTGTTCTGCAAGGCCGAGAACCTGCAGAAGGTCGGCGCCTTCAAGTTCCGCGGCGCCGCGAACGCTGTCTTTTCGCTGCCGGACGATGCCGCCGCGCGCGGCGTAGCAACCCATTCATCGGGCAATCACGGTGCCGCAGTGGCGCTCGCGGCGCGGTTGCGGGGCATTCCCGCCTACGTAGTCATGCCGCACGACGCCCCCGCCGCCAAGCGCGCTGCAGTGGCGCATTATGGCGCCGACATCCGCGCCTGCCGCCCGGGCCTCGGGTCGCGCGAGCGCGCGCTGGATGACCTTATCGCCGCGACGGGCGCGCAAGTCATTCATCCCTACAATGATCATCGGGTCATTGCCGGCCAGGGCACCGCGGCGCTCGAACTGCTCGAGGAATGCGCCGGTCTCGATGCGTTGCTCGTGCCGGTCGGCGGCGGCGGGCTGCTGAGCGGCACGGCGATCGCCGGCAAGGGTCTCGTGCCCGGCATCCGCATCATCGGCGTCGAGCCTCGCCAGGCCGACGACGCATGGCAGTCGCTGACAACCGGCCGTCGCGTGATCGTCGATTCGCCCGACACTGTCGCCGACGGCCTCCGCGCATCGCTCGGCGAGCTGACATTCGCCATCATCCGCCGGCACGTCGACGAAATCGTGCGCGTCGAGGAAGCCGCCATTGTTGCGGCGATGCGCTTCGTCTGGGAGCGCATGAAGCTCGTCATCGAGCCTTCCGCCGCGGTGCCCGTCGCGGCCCTGCTCGAAGGAGCGGCAGGCGTCGCGGGACTCCGTGTCGGCGTGATACTGAGCGGCGGCAACGTCGATCTGCAAGCCGCGCTGGCGCTCATGGCGACATGAAAGCCACCTGGTATTTCGACTTCATTTCGCCTTATGCTTATCTGCAGGCGGAGCAGCTCGACAAGCTGCCGGCGGAGATCGAGATCGAGCCGGCGCCAGTGCTCTTCGCGGCGCTGCTCAATCACTGGGGACAACTCGGGCCGGCCGAGATCGAGCCGAAGCGCATCTTCACTTATCGTCACGTGCAGTGGCTGGCGCAACGCTCGGGTGTGGTGCTGAACGCACCGGCCGCCCATCCGTTCAATCCCTTGCGCCTGCTCAGGCTCGCCCTCGTCCTGGATTGCGATCTCGCGGCCGTGCAGCGCATTTTCCGCTACGTCTGGCGGGACGGCCGGCTGCCCGAAGAGGACGAGGCCTTTGACGCGCTGGCGCTGGAGCTCGAAGTGGTCGACGCCAGGCGACGCATCGATGCGCCCGGGATCAAGGATCGGCTCAGGTTGCACGGCGAACGCGCCGTCGCCGCAGGCGTCTTCGGCGTGCCCACTTTCGTTGTTGACGGCTTCGTGTTCTGGGGTCTCAACGCCGGTGACATGCTGGTCGATTACCAGCGGGATCGGAACCTGTTCGGGTCGGCTGCCATGCGCCGCATCGCGGAGTTGCCGGTGCTCGCGCGGCGGCGCTGAAGCGGGAATAATCGCTGAAGCCGGGGGGGCGTTGTTTCATCACATCGGCGCCGGCGTGAGGCTCGTGCGAGACCCACATCGCCCGATGTGATAAAACAACACCTGACGCCGAAGAACAGCCGGGAAAGGCTGCGCAGAATGCTCACGATACGCTCCGCGACGAATGCCGATGTCGAGCCCGTGCGCCGGCTCATTTTTGCCGTGCTCGCCGAATACGGGCTCGATCCGGACCCGGCGCACGTGGATCGCGATCTCGACGACATCGAGGCCACTTATCTCGCCGGTGGCGGCGTCTTCGAGGTGCTGCTCGACCGCAATCGGCGGATCGTCGGCACGGTCGGCCTGTGTCCGCTCGATGCAAGCCGTTGCGAGCTGCGCAAGATGTATTTCGCGCCGGAGATCCGCGGCCAGGGCTGGGGCAAGGCCCTGCTGAACCGTATGATCGCCAAAGCGCAGGCCGGCGGTTTCGAGGAAATGGTGCTCGAGACCGCGGGCGTGCTGACCGAGGCCATCGGCCTCTACCAGGCCTTCGGCTTCGAGCCCGTGGCGGGCGACCCGGAAGTCGCGCGCTGCGATCGCAAGTTCCGGCTCGGCCTCGTCGGCTATCAGCCGCCCGAGCTGCGCGCATTGCGCCGGCGCATGGACGAGCCGGGCGCATGACCCGATTCGCTTACGCATGCCTGTGTGCCTTGCTCGCCACAACGGCCGCGCTCGCCGAAGACACAGCGACGGGTGTTGCCGCGCGGCAGATTGCCGCCGAAGTACCGGCGACGGATATCTGGCTGGTGGAGCTGCCGGCTGCAGCAGAGAAGACCGGACCCGTCAACATCACGAACAGACCGGGCTACGACAATCAGCCGGCCTTCGTGGCTGCGCAGCGCATCCTTTATACCTCGATCCGCCCCGACGGCCAGTCCGACATCTACAGCTACGATCGGCAGACCGGCGAGACGGCGCGCCTGACGCGCACGCCCGAAAGCGAATACTCGCCGACACCGGTGCCCGACGGCTCGGGCTTCTCGGTGGTGCGTGTCGAAGCGGACGGGGCGCAATGGTTGTGGGCTTATTCGGCCGACGGCGCGCCGCGCAGCCGGCTGCTGCCGGGCATCGACAACGTCGGCTATCATGCGTGGATCTCCGCGGACGAACTGGCCGTGTTCCTGGTCGACGAGCCGCCCGTGCTGCGCGTCGCGCCGCCCGAAGGCGGTGCGGGTAATGACTTGGCTTCGGGCGTCGGTCGCGGCCTCGCAGCGGCGCCGCAGCGCCGTGCCCTTGCCTACACCCGGCGCGATGCCGCGGATCGCATCGAGCTTTGGATTTACGATGCTGTCGACAACACGAGCCGGTCGTTCGGCGGCGCACCGGGCGCGACGGAAGATCTGGCCTGGATGCCGGACGGCCGGCTGCTGATGAGCGCGGATCGCCGGATATTTATCCGTGCGCCCGACCAGGAAGCATGGCGATTGCTCGCTGATCTTTCGACACGAGTGCCGGGACCGATCTCGCGGCTGGCGATCGACCCGTCCGGTCGCTGGCTGGCCTTCGTTGTGTCCGAATGAACGGCGAAAGCGAGCTCGTCGTGCATCGCGGCGGCTGCCATTGCGGGGCAGTCACGTTTATCGTCCAGGCGCCGGCTGCGCTCGATGTCACGGAGTGCAATTGCTCGATCTGCGCAATGACGGGGTATCTGCATCTGATCGTGCCGGCATCGCGGTTCCGGCTGGTGACCGGCGAGGAGGCCTTGACGAGCTACGCTTTCAACACCGGTGTCGCGCGCCATCTTTTCTGCCGATACTGTGGCATCAAGTCGTTTTATGTGCCCCGCTCCAACCCGGACGGCTTCAGCGTGAATGTGCGTTGTCTGACGCCGGGCACGGTGAGCAGCGTGCAGATCACCGCCTTCGACGGCCAGACCTGGGCGCCCGAGCAGGCCGGGCCGCTGAAGCATCTGTCGAGCGATGACGATTAAGCAGCGTCTGATCAATCATGCTTTCGTCTTTCCGGCGCGTCGCCCCGGCGAAAGCCGGGCAGGGACCCGGTTCGAATGGACACCGGCTTCCACCGGTGCGGCGTCCGGACACCGGCTCGTCACCCCGGCGAAAGCCGGTGCGGTACGACGAATTATTCAGAGGCTCCCTGAATTCACGCAGCTCGGATTGCTTGTGGGTCTGTTGGCCGGGACCTTGCCGGCCATCGCGCAGAACGAAACGCGTTACGTCTCCGACCAGTTCGAGATCAATCTGCGCACCGGCAAGTCTACCGAGCACGCCATACTGCGTGTACTGCCGACAGGCATGCCGCTCGAAGTGCTCGAGTCCGACGCGCAGGCCGGCTACACGCGAGTTCGCACCTCACGCGGCGACGAGGGTTGGGTGCTGAGCCGTTACCTGATGGCGCAGCCGCCCGCACGCGAGCGGATCGAGGCCGTGCGCGAACGCATGGAGGCGGCGGAAGAGGAGCTGCGGCAACAGGGACAGACACTCGCACAGCTCGAGCGCGAGAGAAGCGAAGTGGACCAACGGGCTGCCTCGGTGCAGCAGGACAACGACCGGCTCGCGCAGGAGCTGAACGACGTCCGGCGGGCATCGGCGAACGTGCTGGCGATCGGCGAGCGCAACAGTACCTTGCAGCAGCGCGTCGCCGTACTCGAAAGCGAGCTCGCGGCAGTGAAGCTCGCCAACGAGGAGCTGGCCGACCGTTCGGCTCGCGACTGGTTCGTCGCGGGCGCTGGAGTGGTCCTGCTGGGCATGATGCTCGGTCTGATCCTGCCGCGCCTCCACTGGCGCCGCAAGTCACGCTACAGCGATTTCTAGCGTTCGACCGGGCAGGGTGGCCGAACGAATTCGGCCAACTGCGCCGGCGACGGTCATGGTCATGAGGCGATCGGTGCGTAGTTGCCTGCGTGACGTGCGTGAACTCGACTGCGAAGTTTGCAGCGCAAGTCTCAACCCGTCATCATTTCGATTACACCTTCTCGCCGGCGAGGAACATCCAGGTCTCGACGACTGTATCAGGGTTGAGCGAAATACTGTTGATGCCCTCGTCGAGCAGCCAGCGCGCCAGGTCCGGGTGATCCGATGGTCCCTGGCCGCAGATGCCGATGTACTTGCCCTGCCGGCGGCACGCCTGGATGGTCATGTGCAGCATCGCCTTGACGGCCTCGTCGCGTTCGTCGAACAGGTGCGCGATGACCGCCGAGTCGCGATCGAGGCCCAGCGTGAGCTGCGTCATGTCGTTCGAGCCGATCGACATGCCGTCGAAATATTCGAGGTAACGCTCGGCGAGCAGTGCGTTCGTGGGCAGCTCGCACATCATGATGAGCTGCAGGTCGTTGCGGCCGCGCTCGAGCCCGTTCGCTGCAAGCAGCTCGCAGACCCGCCGCGCCTCCCCGACGGTGCGCACGAAGGGCACCATGATGCGCACGTTCGTGAAACCCATATCGTCCCGTACTTTCTTCAATGCACGGCATTCGAGCTCGAAGCAGGGGCGGAAGCTCTCGTCGATATAACGTGAGGCGCCGCGGAAGCCGAGCATCGGGTTCTCCTCGTGCGGCTCATATTCCCTGCCGCCGATGAGGTTCGCGTACTCATTGGTCTTGAAGTCCGAGAGGCGCACGATGACCGGCTGCGGGGCGAACGCCGCGGCAATGGTCGCGATGCCCTCGCTCAGTTTCTCGACGTAGAAACCCACCGGATCCGCGTATCCTGCCATCTGGATGCGGATGGTCTGCTTGAGCTCCTCGGACAGCCGGTCGAACTCGAGCAACGCCCGCGGATGCACGCCGATCATGCGGTTTATGATGAACTCGAGCCGCGCGAGGCCGACTCCCCGGTTGGGGATGCCCGCGAAATCGAAAGCGCGATCCGGATTGCCGACATTCATCATGATATCGACCGGAATCTGCGGCAGCGTATCGAGCTCGATCTGCTGGCTTTCGTAGTTCAGTATGCCCTCGTAGACGAAGCCCTGGTCGCCTTCGGCGCAGCACACCGTCACTTCGGCACCGTCGCGGACAGTTTCCGTGGCGTCCCCGCAGCCGACCACGGCGGCAATGCCGAGCTCGCGCGCGATGATGGCGGCATGGCAGGTGCGCCCGCCGCGATTCGTGACGATGGCCGCCGCGCGCTTCATGATCGGTTCCCAGTCCGGATCGGTCATGTCGGTCACGAGCACGTCGCCGGCCTGCACGCGGCGCATTTCGTCGACGTTGCGCACCACGCGCGCGGTGCCTGCGCCGATCCTCTGGCCGATGCTGCGCCCGCTGGTGAGCACACGCGAGCTGCCCTTGAGCGTGAAGCGCTGCACGGTGCGCCCGCTGCGGCTCTGCACGGTTTCCGGACGCGCCTGAAGAATGAACAGCGAGCCGGTTTCGCCGTCCTTCCCCCACTCGATGTCCATCGGACAACCGTAGTGTTTTTCAATGAGCACCGCCTGCCGGGCGAGCTTCACGACGTCTTCATCGCTGAGCGAAAATCGCAGGCGATCCGACTCAGGCACATCGACTGTGCGCACCGGATGCTCAGCTCCCGGCGTCTCGTCGTAAATCATTTTGATCGACTTGCCGCCCAGGTTGCGGCGCAGGATCGGGTGATGTCCGGAAGCGAGCGCGCGTTTCGACACATAGAATTCGTCCGGGTTGACTGCGCCCTGCACGACGGTCTCGCCGAGACCCCAGGAGGCGGTTATGAATACGACCTCGCGGAACCCGGATTCGGTATCGAGCGTAAAAGCCACGCCGCTCGTGCCGATGTCGCTGCGCGCCATGTGCTGGATACCGCAGGACAGAGCGATCTGGTGATGCCCGAAATGCTGATGCACGCGATAGGCGATGGCACGATCGTTGAACAGGGAGGCAAACACTTCGCGCACGCGTGCGTAGACGTTATCCAGGCCACGCACGTTCAGGAACGTCTCCTGCTGGCCGGCGAAGGACGCTTCCGGCAGGTCTTCGGCTGTCGCCGAGGAGCGCACCGCCACCGAGATGTCGGCGCCGCCGGACATCTCTTTCCAGGCGCCCGCGACTTCCTCCTCGAGCCTCGACGGCAGCGGTGCTGCCATGATCCAGCCGCGAATGCGGCGGCCGGTGTCGGCAAGCCGGTCGACATCGTCCACATCGAGCTCCGCCAGAGCGCCGGCAATGCGCTCGCTCAATCCGTTCCGGCCCAGAAACTCACGATAAGCTGCAGCGGTCGTAGCAAAGCCGCCCGGCACGGCCACGCCCGCGCTCGACAGATGGCTGATCATTTCCCCCAGCGAGGCATTCTTGCCGCCGACGATCTCGACATCCCGCATGCCGAGCTTCTCGAGCTTGATGACGTACGCGTCCAGAAGAATCTCCTTGTGTTATCCGCCGGGAAGTGGAAAATCGCGGCGGATAACCCGGTCGTGCGCTGAAA
>JACDCP010000251.1 GCA_013817465.1 Gammaproteobacteria bacterium
GTTTTGCAACGCGCTATCCGGAAAACACGCGCGCGGCCCTGCGCGCGGCGCTCGAGGCCGGCGCCCGCTTCGTCGAGTTCGACGTGCAGCTCACCGCCGACGGGATTCCGGTGCTGCTGCACGATGTGGAGCTCATGCGCACGGCAGGCAGGCGCGGCAATGTGCTCGATTTGACGCTGCGTGAGCTGATCGGCGTCCGCGTGAATGAGCCGGACCGTTTCGGCGATACGTTCGACGAGTCGATCCCGCGGCTCGATGACATCGTTCGTCTGCTCGATGCCTGGCCGAACGCGACGGCCTTCGTCGAAGTCAAGCGCGCGAGCCTGCGCCGCTTCGGTATCCCGCACGTGCTGGAACGCGTCATGCACAGCCTCAAACCGGTCATCGACCGGTGCGTGGTTATCTCATTCGAATATCATGCAGTGCTCAAGGCACGCCAGCTGGGCTCGTCTGCGATCGGTTGGGTCATCGACGCCTGGCATGATCGGGTGCGCGACGCAGCGACCAAGCTCGCTCCGCAGTACCTGTTCCTCGACCACGAGCTGCTGCCGCCGAAACCCCAGCCGCTCTGGGAAGGTACCTGGCGCTGGGCTGCCTACGAAGTCGCCGATCCGGCGCTCGCCCTCGAGCTTGCCGCGCGCGGCATCGATTTCGTCGAGACCATGGCCATCGGTCCGATGCTCGAGGATGAGCGGCTGCGCAATTCCCCTGTCCTTGCCTGTTGACAGAGTCCATCAGTACGACATCGTCGTCGTAGGCGGCGGGATCAATGGCGTCGGCGTCGCGCAGGCGGCGGCGGCCGCGGGCTGTTCCGTGCTGCTGGTCGAGAAGCACGCCCTCGCCCACGGCGCATCGAGCCGATCGAGCAAACTCATTCACGGCGGCCTGCGTTATCTCGAAAGCGGCAACCTGCGGCTCGTGCGCCAGGGCCTTAACGAACGCCGCGTGCTGCTGCGGCTTGCGCCCGAGCTCGTGCGCCTCCGTCCGTTCTACATTCCCATCTATCCGGCGACCCGGCGCCGTCCCGCGGTACTGCGCCTCGGTCTTTCGCTGTACGCGTTGCTCGGCAACCTGCGTCCGGCGGCGCGCTTTTCTTCGTTGCCGCGACGAGAATGGGCGGGGTTGGACGGCTTGCGGACCGATGGGCTCGAGGCGGTGTTCCGCTATTTCGATGCGCAAACCGACGACGCGGCGCTCACCGCAGCGGTGATGCGCTCCGCCATGTCCCTCGGCGCCGAGCTCGCCATGCCTGCGGAGTTCGTCGGCGCGCGGCTTGCGGACGACGGCTGTCACATCGACATTCGAACAGCAGGCGCCGAACAGAGCGTCACTGCGAAGGTCCTGGTGAACGCCGCCGGCGCCTGGGTCGAAGAAGTGCTGCACGCCCTGCAGCCGCCCGTGGCGCCACGCACAATCGTGCTGGTGCAGGGCACCCATCTCACCGTGCGCGGCGAGCTGCGAAAGGGCCTTTATTACGTCGAGAGCCCGCGCGACGGCCGTGCCGTGTTCGTCATGCCATGGCAGACCGGCAGTGTGCTGATCGGCACTACCGAGACGAAGTTCAAAGGCGACCCGGATGAAGTGCGGCCTCTCGCGGCGGAAGTCCACTACCTGCTGTCCGTTCTGCGGCATTATTTCCCGCGTTTCGGCGAAGCGGGCCAGCCGCAGGTGCTGGATGCCTACGCAGGCTTGCGCGTGCTGCCAGCCGGTGAAGGACACGTCTTTCACCGTTCGCGCGAAACTCTCCTCGACACCGACCGCGCGCATCGGCCACGCGTCCTGACGATCAATGGCGGCAAGCTGACGAGCTTTCGCGCAACTGCCGCGGCTGTGATGCGGCGCATCGGCCCGTCGCTCCCTTCCCGCAAGCCGCGTGCGCGGACGGATCGCCTGAGGCTCGGGCCGGTATTGTGAGTTCAGGATCGGGCGAATTTTATCTGGCTATCGATCAGGGCGGCCACGCCAGCCGCGCCATGGTGTTCGATCGCGCCGGCGCGGTCATCGCAGCCGCTTTTTCGCCGCTTGCAACGCGGTATCCGCAGGACGGATGGGTCGAGCACGACGCGGAGGCACTGCTCGCGTCCGTGCGTGCCGCCGTCAATGATGCCCTATCGGCAGTAGACGACTCGGCGTGCATACGGGCCGCTGGCCTGGCAACGCAGCGATCGAGCATCGTGTGCTGGGACAGGGGGACTGGCGAGCCGCTGTCGCCCGTCATCTCGTGGCAGGACCGGCGCAACGCCGACTGGCTTCGGCAGCAGGACCTCGATCCAGCCGCGCTGCGCGATGTCACGGGTCTGGTGGTGTCGCCGCATTACGGCGCCAGCAAGCTGCGCTGGTGCCTCGATCATCTCGTGTCCGTGCGCTGCGCGCGTGAGCAGAATACTTTGGCAGCGGGCCCCGTCGCGAGCTTCGTCCTGTCGCAGTTGCTCGAGGAGCGGCCGTTCGTCGTCGATCCGGCGAACGCTTCGCGAACGTTGCTCTGGGACCATCGATCGCGAGACTGGTCTACCTCACTACTCAAACAGTTCGGCATACCGCGTTCAATGCTGCCCGATTGCGTCGGCAACCGATACGCATACGGACACTTGCCGTTCGGTGACGGGCATATTCCGCTCGAGATCTGCACAGGTGACCAATCCGCCGTGCCGTTCGCGTTCGGCCCGCCCCGCGAAGACGCAGCTTACGTCAACATCGGCACCGGCGCGTTCATTCAGCGTCTCATCGACCACCCACCCGGCTCGACACATGGGCTGCTCGTGAGCGTGAGCTGGCAGCACGGGACCGAGGCGACCTACGCGCTCGAGGGAACGGTCAATGGCGCCGGGAGCGCATTGGCCGCAATCGGTGAAGAGTTGGGCGTGGATCCCGAGAGCGCGTTTGGGGAACCGGTCGGGCCGGCGCAGCCGCTGTTCCTGAACGGCATCGGCGGGCTCGGCTCGCCGTTCTGGCTGCCGAAGTTCAAGTCGCGGTTCGTCGGCGAAGGTGAGCCGGCCGCGCGACTGCGCGCGGTGCTCGAAAGCATCGCGTTTCTGTTGCAGGAGAACCTCGAGCCCATGGCGAAGCTCGGTGGGCCGCTGGACGCGCTCATCATGACTGGCGGCCTCGCTGCGCATGACGAGTTGTGCCAGACCGTCGCCGATTTGAGCGGCCTGAGAGTGCTGCGTCCCACCGTGCGAGAAGCGACGGCCCGCGGGCTGGCCTGGCTGATTGCCGGGCGTCCTCCCGACTGGCATGCAGCGGTGCAGCGATTCGAGCCAGCGCCCGATACGAACATAGGCAGGCGCTTCACGAGGTGGCGGGAGGCTATGCGGTCAGCGGGTGCGTGATTCGCGGTGTCTGGTCCCGGGCCAGCGCATCATAGATACGATCGTCGATCCAGGCGGTCAGACTGAGGCCGTGTATGTAGCCGCAGTGTCCGCCGAAGGCGGTAGCCTCGACGGTCAGGCAAGCGGGCGCTTCGAGTCGCTCGATATCCTCGAACGGGATGATCGGATCGTCGGCGGCGACAATCACGTGTGCCGGCACGCTGAGCTCGCGGAGCACGCCATCGACGATGCCGTAGCCGCTCAGATAGGCGGCCAGATCCGGAAACTCCGAATGCCGGCGGACGAGATAATCCGTCATTTCGGTCAGCGTGTTCAACGTCAAGAGCTCGTCGAAGTCGTACACTTCTGGATGGCTGGCCTGCTTGAGCCGGAGCGAGCGCTTCCACTTACCGACGAAGTGCCGCCGGTAGCCGGGCCAGCCGGATTCGAGGGCTTCGAGCGTGTGCACGGGATCGAGCACGGGACAGACGGCCACAACGCGTTTGATATTCAAGCCCGCTTCGCGCGCGCGCGCCGCGACCCGCAGCGCGAAATTTCCGCCCAGCGAAAAGCCCGCCAGATACAGCTCGTGCTGCGGAAACCTGCGGGCAATTTCCTGCACCGCGCCGACCACCTCGTCGAGCCGGCAGGAATGGAAGATGCCGACATTCAGATGATGACTCGCGCCGTGGTCGCGCAGATTCAGGCGAAAGACATCGAAGCCGCGCGCATAAAGATGCGCAGCCGCCGAAAGCTGGTACAGCGAATCGGCGCTGCCCTCCCAGCCATGGATCAGCACGACGAGCCGGCGCGCGTGGCGGTCGGACTGCGATTCTCTGCTACCGGGAAGGAGCGTGTCCGGAAAAACCGCCGCCTGATCTGGATGTTCAGCCTGACGGCGATGCCCCGAGTAATAGCCGTGCAGGCGCACGCCGCCGCCGCAATCGATGACCTGTGATTCCGAAGCC
>JACDCP010000040.1 GCA_013817465.1 Gammaproteobacteria bacterium
GATCGAGGATCTGGTGAGCGAGGAACAACTTGTGCGCGCCGGCGGCGTGGCAGCGCTCGATGTGCCGCGGCTGCGCGCCCTCAAGCGCAAAGGGTTCGCCGACAGCCGTCTCGGCACGTTGACAGGCGTGCCCGAGGCGACCATCAGACGCCTGCGCCACCGCTTCGGGCTGCATCCGGTTTTCAAGCGCGTCGATACCTGCGCAGCGGAGTTCGCGACTGCTACTGCTTATATGTATTCCACGTACGAAGAGGAATGCGAGGCGGACCCGAGTGCGCGCGAGAAAATCATGATCCTGGGCGGCGGGCCGAACCGCATCGGCCAGGGCATCGAGTTCGATTACTGCTGCGTCCATGCGGCGCTCGCCTTACGCGAAGAAGGCTACGAGACCATCATGGTCAACTGTAACCCCGAAACCGTATCGACCGACTTCGATGTCTCGGACCGTTTGTATTTCGAGCCGCTGACCTTCGAGGATGTCATGGAGATCGTCGAGCGGGAGAAGCCGTCCGGGCTGATCGTGCAGTATGGCGGCCAGACGCCGCTGAAGCTCGCGCGCGCGCTCGAGGCAGCCGGTGCGAAAATCATCGGCACCAGCCCCGATTCGATCGACCTCGCCGAGGACCGCGAACGTTTCCAGCAGCTCGTCACGCGCCTCGGGCTCAAACAGCCGCCGAACTACACCGCCAGCGATGCCGACGAGGCGGTCGCGATGGCCAAGCAGGTGGGCTTTCCGCTGATCGTGCGCCCGTCGTACGTGCTCGGCGGGCGCGCCATGGAGGTCGTGTTCACGCCCGAGGATCTGCGCACCTACATGGCGAAAGCGATTCAGGTGTCCAATTCGAGCCCGGTATTGCTCGATCGATTCCTCGATCTGGCTGTCGAGGTCGACGTCGACGCCATCAGCGACGGCCACGACGTGCTGATCGGCGGCATCATGGAGCACATCGAGCAGGCGGGCGTGCATTCCGGCGACTCGGGCTGCTCGCTGCCGCCGGCCACACTCAGCGATGACGTGCAGGATCACCTCAGGGACCAGGTGCGCAGGCTGGCGCGCGCGCTCGAGGTCGTCGGGCTCATGAACACGCAGTTCGCCATCCAGAACGAGGTGATTTACATTCTGGAAGTCAATCCCCGCGCATCGCGTACGGTACCGTTCGTGTCCAAGGCTACCGGGCTGCCGCTGGCGAAGATTGCTGCACGCGTCATGGTCGGCCGCAGCCTCGCCGAACAAGGCGTGCTCGGTGAGCGCATTCCGGGTTACTATTCCGTCAAGGAATCGGTCTTCCCGTTCATCAAGTTTCCGAGTGCCGACCCGATTCTCGGCCCCGAGATGAAATCGACCGGCGAAGTCATGGGGACCGGGCGCTCGTTCGGCGAAGCATACGCCAAAGCCCAGCTTGCCTCGGGCGTCATCCTGCCGACCAGCGGCACCGCGCTGCTGAGTGTGCGCGACCGGGACAAGCCGGCTGCAATCCAGCTAGGCCGCGCGCTCGTCGAGCGCGGCTTCGAGCTCATCGCCACGGACGGCACGGCCCGCGCACTCACAGAAGCGGGCGTGCCCTGCCGGCGCGCAAACAAGGTACGCGAAGGACGCCCGCACATCGTTGACATGATCAAGAATGACGAAATCAGCCTGATAGTGAATACGACCGAAGGCAAGCAGGCCATCCGGGAATCGGACTCGATCCGCTGCGAGGCCGTGCGCCGCAAGGTGACGTACTACACGACGACTGCCGCGGCCATGGCAACCTGTCTGGCGCTCGAGCACATCGATACGGTCTCAGTCAACCGGCTGCAGGATCTGCACCGGGAGGTCGCCTGATGCTCGGCTCCACCAAAGTGCCGATCACTGCGCGTGGCGCCGAGCAGCTCCGCGAGGAGCTGAAGCGTCTCAAAACCCAGGACCGACCGCAGGTCATCAGGGCGATCGCCGAGGCGCGCGCCCACGGCGACCTGCGCGAAAATGCCGAGTACCACGCCGCCAAGGAGCAGCAGGGCTTCATCGAGGCGCGCATCAAGGACATCGAAGGCAAGCTGTCGCACGCGCAGATCATCGACGTGGCTCAGCTCAGCGCCGGCGGCAAGGTCGTGTTCGGCGCCACCGTCGAGCTGAACGACGGGCAGAGCAATGAGCGCAGCACTTACCGCATCGTCGGCGAGGACGAGTCCGACATCAAGAGCGGCCTGATTTCAATCAACTCACCGATCGCACGCGCGCTGATCGGTAAGCAGGAAGGCGATGTCGTCGAGGTGGTTGCACCGGCAGGCACACGCAGCTACGAGATCGTCGGCGTCCGCTACGAGTAGCCTGTAGCAGCCCCGTTTGCCACTGGCCAGATAAAATCTATGAACGGTTTCGCGTGAACCGTTTTTAACATGCCCGTGCGCGAAGGCATTGTCTTCAAACTGTGCAGCCTGGCGCAATGAAGAACCGAAGCAGATCGAGCGGGCGCTGGCTCGCCGAGCACGAGCAGGATGCGTTCGTGCGCCGGGCGCGCGCCGAAGGCTGGCGTTCACGAGCGGTCTTCAAGCTCATGGATATTCAGCGGCGCGAACGCATCCTGCGTCCGGGAATGACCTGCATCGATCTCGGCGCGAGCCCGGGCGGATGGAGCCAGTACGCTTCGACGATCATCGGCGCCAGGGGCCGCATCATCGCGCTCGACATCCTGCCCATGGAGCCGCTGGCCAGGGTGCAGTTCATCCTGGGAGATCTTCACGAACCTGAGAGCCTCGAGGCACTGAAACGTGCGCTCGGCGGAGCGCCTGCCGAACTTGTATTGTCGGACATGGCGCCCAACATCAGTGGTATCGCCGCAGTGGACCAGCCGCGCGCGATGGAGCTCACAGAGCTGGCGCGCGATCTGGCGTACGAGGTGCTCGAGCCCGGCGGCAGCCTGCTGCTCAAGGCCTTTCAGGGGGCCGGCTTTCAGGAGTTGGTGCGGAGCTTGAGAACCGGTTTCGGTACCCTGAAAACGCGTAAGCCGCCGGCCTCGCGGCCGCGCAGCAACGAGGTGTATCTGCTGGCCAGAAACTATCGGATGGTGTAGTGTCTAATCAGGACGGGCGGCCCATAACCAGTTGTTTTTCCGCGTTTCGGGCGACGCTGCGACGAGGTGTACCTGTTTGAACGATCTGGCAAAAAACGTCATTCTCTGGGTGGTCATCGCCGTCGTGCTGTTGTCGGTCTTCAACAGCTTCGGCACGGGCGGGAATGCCGTCGAGACCCGGCCGTATTCGACCTTCCTCGAGCAGGTGAAATCCGGCGGCGTCGAGTCGGTGACCTTCAATAAGAGCAGCGCGATTGCGGTGCAGACGACCTCGGGCGAGGAGTACCTGACCTATAGCCCGGAGACCGACAACACCGTGCTGATCGGCGACCTGAACAAGCACGACGTGCGCTTCGATGCGAGCCCGCCCGAGCGCCAGTCCTTCCTCGTGCAGCTTTTCATCTCCTCGTTCCCGATCCTGCTGCTGATCGGCGTCTGGGTATATTTCATGCGCCAGATGCAGGGCGGCGGCGGCGGCCGGGGCGCGATGTCGTTCGGCAAGAGCCGCGCGCGGATGCTCGGCGAGGACCAGGTCAGCGTCACGTTCGCCGACGTGGCCGGCGTCGAGGAAGCCAAGGAAGAGGTCGTCGAGATCGTCGACTTTCTCAAGGACCCGGCGAAGTTCCAGCGCCTCGGCGGCAAGATTCCGAAGGGCGTGCTGATGGTCGGCTTGCCGGGCACCGGCAAGACCCTGCTCGCGCGGGCCATCGCCGGCGAGGCGAAAGTGCCGTTCTTCACCATCTCCGGGTCCGACTTCGTCGAGATGTTTGTCGGCGTCGGCGCCTCGCGCGTGCGCGACATGTTCGAGCAGGCCAAGAAACACGCGCCCTGCATCATCTTCATCGACGAGATCGACGCGGTCGGCCGGCATCGCGGTGCGGGCCTGGGCGGCGGCCACGACGAGCGCGAGCAGACCTTGAACCAGCTGCTCGTCGAAATGGACGGATTCGAGGGCAATGAAGGCATCATCGTCATCGCGGCCACCAACCGTCCCGACGTGCTCGACCCGGCGTTGCTGCGCCCGGGGCGCTTCGATCGCCAGGTCGTGGTGCCGCTGCCGGACGTGCGCGGCCGCGAGCAGATCCTCAAGGTGCACATGCGCAAGGTGCCGCTCGACGAGGACGTGAAGCCTGGCATCATCGCGCGCGGCACACCGGGCTTCTCGGGCGCCGATCTCGCGAATCTCGTCAACGAGGCCGCGCTTTTTGCCGCACGCGCGAATCGCCGCGTCGTCAGCATGGACGAGTTCGAGAAGGCCAAAGACAAGATCATGATGGGCGCGGAGCGGCGCTCCATGGTCATGAGCCAGGAGGAGAAGCGGCTCACCGCCTATCACGAGTCGGGCCACGCCATCGTCGGCCTGCTGGTGCCCGATCATGACCCGGTCTACAAGGTCAGCATCATTCCGCGCGGCCGGGCGCTCGGCGTGACCATGTTCCTGCCGGAGGAGGACCGCTACAGCTTCAGCAAACAGCGCCTGAAGAGCCAGATCTCGAGCCTGTTCGGCGGCCGCATCGCCGAAGAGCTCATCTTCGGTGCGGACTATGTCACGACCGGCGCCTCAAACGACATCGAGCGCGCCACCGACATCGCGCGCAACATGGTTACCAAGTGGGGGCTGTCCGACAAGCTCGGGCCGCAGACCTATAGCGAAGATGACGGGGAAGTGTTCCTCGGGCGCTCGGTCACCCAGCACAAGCAGGTTTCCGACGTTACCGCGCACATCATCGACGAAGAAGTGCGCAAGCTCATCGACGAGAACTATCGGCGCGCCGAGCATCTGCTCAAGGAAAATCTGCAAAAGCTGCACCTCATGGCGCAGGCCCTCATCAAGTACGAGACCATCGACCAGGCGCAGATCAAGGACATCATGGCCGAGCGCGAGCCGCGCCCGCCGGAGGACTGGGATGAGCCCGGCACGCCGGGCACGCTGGACGATGTGCGCGACGCGAAGGAAAAGAGCGGTGAAAGCGGCAAGATCGGCGAGCCGGTCGCAGAGAACCGATAACGCATAAACCAGCGACAGAGCGCGAGCATCCGAGGCTCGGCAGCAGCCGGAGGGGCGGTGGAGAGCATCGGATTCGTTAATTTCCTTCTTTTGCTCGGCGCCGTACTGGTCGTTGCCGGCATTTTTTCCAGCCTGATCGCGTCGCGCTTCGGCGCGCCCTTGCTGCTCGTCTTTCTCGTCATCGGCATGCTGGCCGGTGAGGACGGCCCGGGCGGCCTGGTCTTCAACGATTATCAGCTCACTTACCTGATCGGATCGCTGGCGCTGGCCGTCATCCTGTTCGATGGCGGCCTTCGAACGCGGCTCGCGAGCTTTCATGGCGTGCTCGCGCCGTCCGCGGTGCTCGCGACCGCCGGCGTCGTGCTGACAGCCACGGTGACCGGCGTGTTCGCCATGGCCGTCACCGACATGTCCCTGCTGCAAGGCCTGCTGATCGGTTCCGTGGTGGCCTCGACCGATGCGGCCGCCGTCTTCTTCCTGTTGCACGCCGGTGGGCTGCGGCTCAAGCAGCGCGTCGATTCCACGCTGCAGATCGAGTCCGCCACCAACGATCCGATCGCCGTCATTCTGACCATCGTGCTGGTGGAAATGCTGCTCGCGGTGGAGGGCCTGTCCGCGCTCGGCGTGTTCGGCATGCTGGTCCGCCAGGCTGTTTTCGGCGTCGGCCTCGGGCTCGCCGGGGGCCTGGGCATTTCGCTGCTGCTGAACAAGATCGACCTGCCGAACGGCCTGCACCCGTTGTTCGTCATCTCGAGCGCCGTGCTGCTCTACGCGTTGACCTCGCTGGTCGGCGGCAGCGGCTTCCTCGCGGTTTATCTCGGCGGGCTCGTCCTCGGCAACCGGCCGATGCGCGCGTCCGCCAGCATCACGAGTTTTCACGATGCTGCGACCTGGCTCTGCCAGATCATCATGTTCATGATGCTCGGACTGCTGGTCACGCCCTCGCAGCTCCTTGACTACGCGGTGCCGGCATTGGTCATCGCCGTGTGGCTGATGTTCGTGGCGCGGCCGGTGGCGGTCTGGCTGTGCCTGATCCCGTTCCATTTCAGCCGCAAGGAAAAAACCTTCATTTCCTGGGTGGGATTGCGCGGCGCGGTGAGTATTTTCCTCGCCGCCATCCCGATGCTGACCGGCCTGCCGCAAGCGCCGGCGTATTTCAACATCGCGTTCTTCGTCGTGCTGGTATCGCTCATCGTGCAGGGCTGGAGCATCCGCCCCGCGGCGCGGCGACTCGACATGGCGCTGCCCGACGCGGGCCCGGCCGTGCGGCGAGTCGAACTCGACCTGCCCGGACAGCTTCAGCACGAAATCGTCGGCTATCCGATCGCAGCCGACACGGCAGTGCTCGATCGCGGGGCGGTGCCGCGGTGGGCACGGCCGGTGCTGATCGTGCGCGACGGCAAGATCCTCGATCCGGCGGCGGCAGCGGCACTGCGTCCCGGTGATTACGCCTATTATCTGGCGCCGCCACAAAGAGTGCATCGGCTCGACCGTTTGTTCGCGCAAGCCGGAGGCCATGTCGACAGGGAAGCGCTCGGCGAATTTCCCCTGCGCGGCGACGTGACCGTGAAACAGCTCGAGGAGCTGTACGGCCTCAAGGTTTCTGCCGGTGAAAGCCATTCGACCGTGGGTGAGTTGTTCGAGAATCCGCTGCAGGACGCCCCGGAGATCGGCGAGCGCCTGCCGCTCAGTTCCGCAACCCTGGTGGTGCGCGAGCTCGACCAGGGCCGTGTCGTCCGGGTCGGCCTGCAATTCGAGGATCTTGGCGGCGAGGAAACGGAGCGAACCCCCGCGACGCGGCTCGAACGCCTGTTCGGACTGACGCAGCGTCCCTGGAAATCGGCGGGACAGAAATCCGCTCGCGACGCTTGACCCTTACGCAGCACGACTGGCGCACATGCTCATCGACTGTCACGGCCGCTCACTGAACCTCGGGACGCCGGCGGTCATGGGCGTTCTCAATGTAACTCCCGATTCGTTTTCCGACGGGGGGCGCTTCGTCGATCCCGAGGCCGCGATGCGACACGCGCATCGGATGGTCGCCGACGGCGCCGGCATCATCGATGTCGGCGGTGAGTCCACACGTCCCGGCGCCGCTCCGGTCGAAGAATCCGCAGAGCTCGAACGGATCCTGCCGGTCGTGGAGCGGCTCGCCGGCGAGTTGCAGGTGCCGATCTCGGTCGATACGTCGAAGCCGGAAGTCATGCGGCGCGCGATCGCCGCCGGTGCCGGATTCGTCAACGACGTGAATGCCTTGCGCGCCGATGGGGCCATCGAGACAGTGGCGTCTGGCGGCGCAGCGGTCTGCCTGATGCACATGCAGGGCGAACCTCGCAGCATGCAGCAGGCTCCCCATTACGACGACGTCGTAAGCGAGGTGAAGGAATTTCTCGCAGATCGCATCCGGCTTTGTATCGCCGCCGGGATTCCGCGCGATCGTATCGTGGCAGACCCGGGCTTCGGCTTCGGCAAGACGTCGGCCCACAATTGGGCCTTGCTCGCGCGTTTGCGCGAGTTCCGCACGCTCGGCGTGCCGATACTGGTCGGACTGTCGAGAAAATCGTTCATCGGCACCCTGCTGGACAAGCCGACGGTGCAGCGCCTGTCCGGATCGCTGGCCGTAGCGGGCATCGCCGTGTATAACGGCGCCGATATCGTGCGGGCTCACGATGTGGCGCCCACAGTGGATGCTGCGCGCGTGGGCCATGCGGCGGTCGCCGGCCTCAGGGAAAGGCAGATCAGCCTATGAAACGTCGCTACTTCGGCACGGATGGCGTGCGCGGCCGGGTCGGCAAGGAGCCGATGACGGTCGATTTCGCCTTGCGCCTGGCGAGCGCCGCGGCGCGCGTTCTCGCGCCGGACGGCGGTAAAGTGCTGATCGGCAAAGACACGCGCGTCTCCGGCTACATGTTCGAATCTGCGCTGGAGGCCGGCTTCGTCGCGGCGGGGGTCGACGTGTTGCTGGTCGGACCGCTACCGACGCCGGGCATCGCTTATCTAACACGCTGGTTCGATGCCGACTTCGGCATCGTCCTCAGCGCCTCGCATAATCTGTACTACGACAACGGCATCAAGTTTTTCGATGCCCGGGGTGCGAAGCTTTCGGATGGCGTCGAGGCGCAGATCGAGGAGTGGCTCGACAAGCCTGTCGTGACACGAGATTCCGTGGCGCTCGGCCGCGCCAAGCGCGTTGATTCGGCGCGCTTCGACTACCAGGAATTCTGCAAGTCCACGATACCCGAAGGCGTCGAGCTGGCCGGGCTCAAGATCGTGATCGACTGCGCACACGGTGCGGCATACAAGACCGCTCCGCGCGTACTGGCGGAGCTGGGCGCCGAAATCGTGCCCATCGGCTGCTCACCGAACGGACGCAATATCAATGACGGTTGTGGCTCGACGCACCCCGAATTGCTGCAGCTCACCGTAACAGGCGTACGTGCCCATCTGGGTATCGCGCTGGACGGCGACGGCGATCGCGTCATCATGGCCGATGAGTGCGGCGAGCTCGTCGATGGCGATCAACTGCTGTACGTGATTGCGGCCGCACGGCATGCTGAGCACGCGTTGCAAGGGCCCGTCGTCGGCACGGTCATGAGCAATCTGGGGCTCGAGCAGGCGCTGGCGGCGAAGGGCATCGAATTTCAGCGCGCGAGCGTCGGTGACCGGCACGTGCTGGAAATGCTGCGCAGGCATCACGGCGCGATCGGCGGCGAGACCTCGGGTCACGTCATCTGTCTCGACAAGACCACGACGGGCGACGGGCTGATCAGCGCCCTGCAAGTGGTCGCGATCGTCAAAAAGTCAGGTTTGCCGCTGTCCGCTCTCGTTGCGGACATGACGAAGTATCCGCAGAAGCTGCTCAACGTGCGCACTGATCGACCTGTCGATCTAGACGCCTCATCGATCGTCCGGGATGCGGTGCAACAGGCGGAAGCGGAGCTCGGTGAACGCGGCCGGGTGGTATTGCGACCCTCGGGCACCGAGCCCGTCATCCGGGTCATGGTGGAAGGGCTGGATGACGCCAAGGTGTCACGGGTCGCGGAACAAATCGCCTCGGCGGTGAAGCAGGCGGCCGATTGAGCTCGGGAGCGTATGCGACGCAGGCCGGGCTGCATTCTGCGAGACATCTCCCCACAAGCTGTTAAACTCACCGGCTTTTTGCGGCAACGAGCCCGGAGACAAAACTGATGCGCACACCGCTCGTAGCGGGCAACTGGAAGATGTATGGGTCTCGCGAGCGGAACGCGGCCCTGATTCGCGATCTGATACTCGGTCTCGAAAATGGCGCAGCCGCGGAAGTGCTGGTTTGCCCCCCGTTCATTTTTCTGCATGAGATCGGCCGCAATCTGGGAGGCCAGAAAATCCGGCTGGGCGCGCAGAACGCCAGCGCGGAAGACGAGGGCGCATTCACCGGCGAGGTGTCGGCGCCGATGCTGCGCGACGTGGGTTGCAGTCATGCGATCGTCGGGCATTCCGAGCGCAGAATCCTGTTTCGCGAGGACGACCGGCTCATCGCGCGAAAGTTCGTCGCTGTCCAGCGCGCGGGCCTGACGCCCGTGTTGTGTGTCGGCGAGAGCCTCGAGGAACGCGAAGCGGGTAGAACTGCGAGCGTCATCGACGGGCAGCTCGGCGCCGTGCTCGACGTGGCCGGCGTGGCGGCCTTTCACGACGCGGTCGTGGCTTACGAGCCTGTATGGGCAATCGGCACAGGACGGACAGCGAGCCCCGACCAGGCGCAGGAAACGCATGCGCACATTCGCGGGATGATCGCGTCGCGGGATGCTAAAATAGCCGACTCGATCCGCCTGCTCTACGGCGGCAGCGTGAAGGCGGCCAATGCGACCGAGCTGTTCGCGATGCCCGATGTCGACGGGGGACTCGTGGGCGGCGCCTCGCTGGAGGCGGGCGAATTCCTCAGGATCATCGAAGCGGCGGCCTGAACGGCGACCGATATGTTGCACACCATCATACTCATTACTCACATGTTTCTGGCGCTCTGCATGATCGGGCTGATCCTGCTCCAGCGCGGCAAGGGTGCGGACGCCGGGGCGGCCTTCGGCGCGGGCGCCTCGGGCACAGTGTTCGGCGCCTCCGGCTCGGCGAATTTCCTTTCGCGCACGACCGCTGTGCTGGCGACCCTGTTCTTCGTGACCAGCCTGAGCCTTGCTTTTCTAGGCGCCCAGCCGACACAGCCGCGCAGCCTGCTCGAGGAGGCGCCGGTCGCAGGCGATCAAGAGCGTGGCGAGCCCTCGGAGCCCTCATTGACGCCCGCCCCGGACGTCGAGGATGAATTGCCGCCCTTGCCCGGGACGGAGACGCCGGTCGAGGCGCCGGCTGCAGACGAGCCGTCCGAACGGCCATAACAGCTATGCCGATGTGGTGGAATTGGTAGACACGCTGTCTTGAGGGGGCAGTGGCGTAAGCCGTGCCGGTTCGAGTCCGGCCATCGGCACCAGATCAGGAGACACAAACAGGAGACAGGCGACGACATGGTTGCCTGAGCAGCAAATGCTCGAGAATTATCTGCCGGTGCTCATTTTTCTCCTGGTGGCAGGCGCGCTCGGCTCGGCGCTGCTGCTGCTCGGCTTCGTGTTCGGCAGCGGCCGCAAGGACGCGGATAAGCTTTCGCCGTATGAGTGCGGGTTCGAGGCATTCGAGGATTCGCGCATGAAGTTCGATGTGCGCTACTATCTCGTCGCGATCCTGTTCATCATTTTCGACCTCGAGATCGCCTTTCTCTTTCCGTGGGCTGTCTCGCTCGACGCCATCGGCATGTTCGGGCTCGTTGCGATGGGCATTTTTCTCGCCATTCTGGTGATCGGTTTCATCTATGAATGGAAGCAGGGAGCGCTCGAATGGGAGTAGCGGCCGAGGCGAGCCAGCAGGGTGTTCAGCGGGGCTTCGCGGTTACCGGGCTCGACACGATCATCAACTGGGCGCGCACGGGCTCGCTCTGGCCGATGACCTTCGGGCTCGCCTGTTGTGCCGTCGAGATGATGCACGCGGGCGCGGCGCGTTACGATCTCGATCGCTTCGGCGTCATTTTCCGCCCGAGTCCGCGCCAGTCCGACGTCATGATCGTGGCTGGCACGCTGGTTAACAAGATGGCGCCCGCGTTGCGCAAGGTTTACGACCAGATGCCGGAACCGCGCTGGGTCATCTCCATGGGCTCCTGCGCGAATGGCGGCGGTTATTACCATTATTCCTATTCGGTCGTGCGCGGCTGCGACCGCATCGTGCCTGTCGATGTGTACGTGCCGGGCTGCCCGCCGACCGCCGAGGCACTTTTGTACGGCGTCATTCAGCTGCAGAAGAAAATTCGCCGTACGCACACGATCGCCCGATAGCTCATGAGCAGACGCATCGAGACTCTGGCCGCTCGACTGGGAGAGCGGTTCAATGAGACGCTCGTCCGCGCCGATTCGAGCTGCGGCGAGCTGACCTGTGAGCTGGCAGCTTCCGATCTGCGCAGCGCGTGTATCGCACTGCGCGATGAATTCGGCTTCGAACTGTTGATGGATGTCTGCGGCGTGGATTATCTGGATTACGGCGCCACGGAATGGACGAGCTATCGGGCGACCGAAACGGGATTCAGCCGCGGGGTGGCGAGGCGCGAGGTAGCCTGGGCGAGCCGGCCGCTGGAGCATCCGGTGCCGATGGAGTCGCCGATGCCGGACGATCTCCCTTCGCATCACGATAAGCCCCGTTTTGCCGCGGTCTATCATTTGCTTTCCATCCGCCACAATTACCGCCTGCGTCTGCGGGCCTATTGCCTGGACGACGAGGCCCCGGTGCTCCCGAGCGTCGTGGATATCTGGAGCTCGGCGGACTGGTTCGAGCGGGAAGCTTTCGATCTGTACGGCATCCTGTTCGACGGTCATCCCGATCTGCGCCGCATCCTGACCGACTACGGCTTCATCGGTCATCCGTTCCGCAAGGATTTTCCGCTCATCGGCAACGTGGAAGTGCGCTACGACCCCGAACGCGGCCGTGTCATCTACCAGCCGGTCACCATCGAGCCGCGCACCCTGGTGCCGAAAGTGATCCGCGAAGACAGCCGTTACGAGCCTGCAATCGAGGAGCCGCCGGCCGGTGCCTGAGATCCAGAACTACACCATGAACTTCGGGCCGCAGCACCCCGCCGCGCACGGCGTGCTGCGCCTCGTGCTGGAAATGGACGGCGAGATGATCGTCAAGGCCGATCCGCACATCGGATTGCTGCACCGGGCGACCGAAAAGCTCGCCGAAAGCAAACCGTTCAATCAGACGATCGGCTACATGGACCGTCTGGACTATGTGTCCATGATGTGCAACGAGCACGCCTACGTGCTGGCGATCGAAAAGCTGCTCGACATACGCCCGCCCGAACGCGCGCAGTACATCCGCGTCATGTTCGACGAAATCACGCGCATCCTGAACCACCTCATGTGGCTCGGCGCGCACGGGCTCGACATCGGCGCCATGACCGTGTTCCTGTATTGCTTCCGCGAGCGTGAGGATCTCATGGACTGCTACGAGGCAGTCTCCGGCACGCGCATGCACGCGACCTATTACCGCCCGGGCGGCGTTTATCGCGACCTGCCGGAGGAAATGCCCCGCTATCAGCCGTCGAAGTTGCGCAGCCGGAAGGAAGTCGACCGGATGAATCGCAGCCGGGAAGGCTCACTGCTCGACTTTATCGAGTCGTTCACGGACCGTTTTCCGGCGCGCGTCGATGACTATGAAACATTGCTCACCGACAATCGCATCTGGAAGCAGCGCACCGTGAACATCGGCGTCGTGTCCCCGGAACGCGCCATGGCGCTCGGGTTCTCCGGACCCATGTTGCGCGGTTCAGGCATCGAGTGGGATCTGCGCAAGAAACAGCCTTACGAAGTCTACGACCGCATGGACTTCGATGTGCCGGTCGGCGTCCACGGCGACTGCTACGATCGTTACCTGGTGCGCATCGAGGAGATGCGCCAGTCCAATCGCATCGTCCGGCAGTGCATAGACTGGCTGCGCGCACATTCCGGTCCGACCATGCTCGACGACCATAAGGTCACGCCACCGGCTCGCGTGGACATGAAAGACGACATGGAATCGCTGATCCATCACTTCAAGCTCTACACAGAAGGCTACTGCGTGCCGGAAGGTGAGGCGTATGCGGCCGTCGAAGGCCCGAAGGGCGAGCTCGGCGTGTACCTGATCTCCGACGGCGCGAACAAACCCTACCGCGTCAAGGTGCGCGCGCCGGGGTTCGCGCACCTCGCGGCAATGAACGAGATGGTACAGGGCCACATGCTGGCCGACGTCGTGGCCGTAATCGGCACCCAGGACATCGTCTTCGGCGAGATCGACCGGTGAGCGGAAACCGTGCTGAAAGACTGCTTTCCGAGCACGCGCGCGCAGAGATCGACCGTTGGGTGGCGAAGTTTCCCGAGGGACGCCAGCGCTCGGCCGTGATCGCAGCGCTGCGCGAAGTCCAGCACGAGAATGGCGGCTGGCTCACGACAGACCTCATGGACGCCGTCGCGGATTACCTGGACCTGCCGCCGATCCAGGTGTACGAGATCGCGAGCTTCTACTCGATGTTCGAGACGAAGCCGGTCGGCCGGCACAGCATCTCGGTCTGCACGAACATCTCCTGCATGCTCTGCGGCTCGCAAGAGATCGTTCAGCACATCGAGAAGAAACTGGGCGTTCGCACGGGCGAAAGCACGCCGGATGGACGCTTTTATCTGAAGCGCGAGGAAGAGTGTCTCGCGGCCTGCGTCAACGCGCCGATGATGATGGTCGACCACGTCTACTACGAGCACCTGACGCCCGACAAAGTCGACACGATTCTGGATGCGCTGGAATGACAGCACGGGAATTCAACCTCGTCGCCTTCAGCACGCTCGGCCGCGACGAGCCGCACACCCTCCGCACCTATCGCAAAGTCGGCGGCTATGAAGCCCTGGAGAAGATCCTGCGCGAAGGCATGCCGCCGGAAGCCGTGGTCGAGGAAATCAAGGCATCAGGGCTGCGCGGCCGGGGCGGCGCCGGATTTCCCACTGGCCTGAAATGGAGCTTCATGCCGCGCAATGCGCCCGGCCAGAAATACATCGTCTGCAACTCCGACGAGAGCGAGCCCGGCACCTGCCACGATCGGGACATCCTGCGCTACAACCCGCACGCCCTGATCGAAGGCATGGCGATCGCGGGCTATGCCATCGGCGCCACCGTCGGTTACAACTACATCCGCGGAGAATTCATCGCCGAGCCGGTGCCGCGCTTCGAGGCGGCAGCCGCGGAAGCGTACGAGGCCGGGTATCTCGGCAGGAATATCC
>JACDCP010000252.1 GCA_013817465.1 Gammaproteobacteria bacterium
CACCAGCACAGCCGGCACGGCAATTCCGAGCAAGCGGGCTGGCTGGGCGCGAATGTCCGCGACGGGTTCGCCGCCGACGCGCCGCGGGCGCACGAGCTCGATCCGGGCACCCATTTGACTCAAGGCATCGAGCAAGCCGGTGCGCGTGCGATTGACGCCCACATTCTCGATAGTCAGCGGCCCTCTACCGGCAATGCAGGCAGCCACGATGAAAAAAGCCGCCGACGAGAAGTCGCCGGGCACGTCGACCTCGCAGGCTGTGAGCTCCTGACGGCCGGCAACACAGATGCCGTCCGGGCTGCAGACGATAGCGCAACCGAACGCGCGCAGCATGCGCTCCGTGTGGTCGCGGGTCGGGGCCTGTTCTTCGACGCAGGTCTCCCCGTGCGCGTACATCCCCGCGAGGAGCAGCGCGGACTTCACCTGCGCGCTGGGGACCGGCGGGCAATGGCGAATGCCGGTCAGCCGCTGCCCGCCGCATATCCGCAATGGCGGAAACCCGCCTGTTGTCGCCACGTCGGCGCCCATGCGCCGCAAGGGTTCGGCTACGCGCTCCATCGGCCGGCGCCGCAGTGACTCGTCGCCGGTCAGCTCGCTGTCAAAATCCTGCGCAGCGAGAAGTCCGGCGAGCAGACGCATCGCTGTGCCGGAGTTACCGACGTCGAGGATCCCGGAAGGCTCGCTCAAGCCTCGCAGGCCGACACCTTCGATGCGCACGCTTGCCGGCGCGGTGCGCTCGATCGTCACGCCCAGCCCCCGCATCGCCTCGAGCGTCGCCAGGCAATCGGCACCCTCGAGAAAACCATGCACTCGGGTGCTGCCTCGCGCTATGGCGCCCAGCATGAGCGCGCGATGCGAAATCGACTTGTCGCCAGGCACGCTCATGCAGCCACGGATGCCGGCCGACCGTCGCACGTGAAAAGATGAGACTTGCGAATCAGAGCGCAACGGCCGGGACCCGAAGACCCTATAACACTTTGCGCAGCGCGGCTGTCAGACGTTCATTCTCTTCCGGCAGGCCAACGCTGATGCGCAGGTGATTCGGCAATCCGTAGTTGCCTACCGGCCGGACGATAACGGCTTCGCGAAGCAGCGCTTCGTACACCGGCAGCGCCGGCCTGCCGAAGTCGACCAGCACGAAATTGCCGATCGAGGGCGCGAACCCCAGCCCGAATGCCTCGCAGTAGCTTGCGATCTCCTCGAGGCCCCGGCGATTGAGCTCGCGGGAGCGCTCCAGGTGCGCGTTGTCGCCGAGTGCTGCGACGGCGGCCGCCTGGGCGAGTGAATTCAGATTGAAGGGCTGGCGCACACGATTGAGAAGATCGGCGACTCCCGGCGCCGACAGAGCATAACCGGCACGCACGCCGGCCAGACCGAACGCTTTGGAAAAAGTGCGAGTCACGACGAGATTGGGGAAGTCGTCGAGCCAACGCGTGGTGTCGGGATACTCAGGCTCGTCCACGTAGTCGAAATAAGCCTCGTCGATCACCACCAGCGCATGCTGAGGCACGCGCTCGACGAAGCTTCGCAAGTCTGCGCGCTCGAGCCAGGTGCCGGTCGGATTGTTCGGGTTCGCGATGAAGACGAGTCGCGTACGACCGTTCAGACACTGTGCCATCGCGTGCAGATCGTGGCCGAGCGGGCTCGCCGCGTGATCCCGCGGATACGCGGGGGCCACGCGCGCGCGAGCGCCGACTGCCTGCACGGCGATCGGGTACACGGCGAACGCGTACTCGGAGTAGACGGCTTCCGTTTCCGGCGTCAGGAATGCCTCAGCGAGCAACACGAGGACATCATTCGAGCCGTTGCCGAGCGTGATGCGCGCCGCATCGATCGAATGACGTGCGGCAAGCGCCGCCTTGAGCTCGTAGCCGCCGCCGTCCGGATAGCGCGCGACTTGCGCAATCTCTCTTTCCATAGCCGCGCGCGCGGCACGGCCGGGGCCCAGCGGATTTTCATTGGAGGCCAGCTTGATGATATTCGGCACGCCGTATTCCCGCTCGAGCTCACTGATCGGCTTGCCGGGCTGGTATGGTTGCAGGCCCTTGACGCCCGGGGCTGCGAGTTCGAGATACGGGTTGCTCATGCGATGCGGGACTCCGCAGGCTCGGATGACCGAAGCGTGCGCACTGAAAGGACGCCATGAATGTCGCGGATGCGCTCGAGTGTTGCTTCAGGCAATGGCAGGTCGAGATCGACGAGCGTGTACGCCACCTCGCCGCGCGACTTGTTGATGAGGTCGGCGATGTTCAGACCCGCGTCGGCCATCGCTGTCGAAATCTGGCCGACCATGTTCGGCACATTGGCATTGGCGATGGCGACGCGGTGTCCTTCGTTGCGCGGCATCTGCGTTTCGGGAAAATTCACCGAATGGCGGATATTGCCGTTCTCGAGATATTCGCGGACATTCTCCACCACCATCATGGCGCAGTTCTGTTCCGCCTCGTGCGTCGAGGCGCCGAGATGCGGCAGCGCGATGACCCGTGGGTGGTCCTTGAGCCTGCGATCGGGGAAGTCGCATACGTAGCTTCCGAGCTGCCCGCTGTCGAGCGCCGCGGCAACGGCGTCGAGATCGACGATGCCGTCCCGCGCGAAATTGAGCAGCACTGCGCCCTTGCGCAGGCGCGTGAGGCGTTTTGCATCGACCAGCCGCTGCGTCGCGTCGACAAGGGGCACGTGCAGCGTGACCAGATCCGCGCGCGCAAAAAGCGCTTCGAGGCTCGGCGCCTGCTCGACGCCGGACGAAAGCTGCCAGGCCCTCTGCACAGTGATCTGGGGGTCGAAACCGACGACGCGCATGCCGAGCGCGAGCGCCGCATTCGCGACTTCGACGCCAATCGCGCCGAGACCGACGACGCCGAGCGTGCGGCCGGGCAGCTCGAAGCCAACGAAGCGCTTCTTTCCAGCCTCCACTGCTCCGGCCAGCGCATCGTCAGCCCCCTCGAGCCGGCGCACGTAGTCCCAGGCCTGGCAGATATTTCGGGCCGCGAGGAACATGCCCGCCACGACGAGCTCCTTTACGGCATTGGCATTCGCACCCGGCGCGTTGAATACCGGCACGCCGCGCCGGCTCAAGGCTTCGACGGGGATATTGTTGACGCCTGCGCCGGCACGCCCTATGGCCTTGACGCTGTCCGGGATCTCCGTCGCATGCATGTCGGCGGAACGCACGAGAATTGCATCCGGCTCCGAGACGCCGCCCGCAATTTCGTAGCGATCGCGCGGCAGGCGCGCGAGCCCCGCGGGCGAGATGTCGTTCAACGTCAGGATCTTGAACCGTTGCATGAGTTACCCGATACCGCTACCCATGCCGCGCTTCGAAGTCATGCATGAACCCGATGAGCGTATCGACGCCCGCTTCCGGCATGGCGTTATAGAGGCTTGCGCGCATCCCGCCGACCGAGCGGTGGCCTTTCAGGTTGGCAAGACCTGCCGCGGCTGCCTGCTGGAGAAATCGTGAATCCAGTGCGGGATCGGCCAGCACGAACGGTACGTTCATGCGCGAGCGGCAGGCCGGATCGACAGAGTTGCAATAGAAAGACGAGCCGTCGATCGCGGCGTAAAGCTTGTCCGCCTTGCGGCGGTTGCGTCCCGCCATAGCCTTCAGACCACCTTCCCCCTCGAGCCATTGGAAGACCAGCCCGGCGACATACCACGCGAACGTCGGCGGCGTATTGAGCATTGAGCCCGCGTCGGCATGCGCCTGATAGTCCAGCATCGACGGTGTGCCGGCGCGTGCCCGGCCGAGCAGATCGCGACGCACGATCACGAGCGTCAGCCCCGCCGGGCCGATGTTCTTCTGCGCGCCCGCGTAGATGATGCCAAAGCTCGCGACGTCGACCGGTCGAGACAGAATATCCGACGACATGTCCGCCACCAATGGCACGTCGCCCGGCTGCGGTATGAAAGCGAATTCGACGCCGCCAATGGTTTCGTTGGTCGTGTAATGCAGGTAGCGCGCGGCCGGATCGAGCTTCCAGTGCGCGGGATCCGGGATCCGCGTGTAAGCATTGTCGCTCGCGTCTGCGGCCAGCCTCGCGCGGCAAAGCCGCTCTGCCTCGGCATGGGCCTTTTTCGACCAGAGTCCTGTGCAAAGATAATCGGCCACGGAGTGCTGTTCGGCGAGATTGAGCGCGACCATGGCGAACTGAAGCGTCGCACCGCCCTGCAGAAACAGAACTGCATATTCGTTCGGGATGGCAA
>JACDCP010000253.1 GCA_013817465.1 Gammaproteobacteria bacterium
GACCTGTGAGGGCATGCTGCAAGGTGAAGCCGTCTGCATCACGATTTGCATCAATAATTTCGGCGCTTACACGATACGCAGCCCGATCGAGGGCAAAGTACTCAGCTTGCGCGAGAATGGAGCGGTGCGGGCCCAGTCCGCCGGGGTGAACGGCCTATGGGTGCAGAATGAGGCGAAGGACGACGTCGTGCTGTTGTTTCGCGGCCCACCGTTTATCGGCCGGCCGGCGGCTTTTGTGCGCTATGGCGAGCGTATCGGCCAGGGACAACGCTGCGCATTCGTGCGCCTCGCGCGCTATGCCGATCTTTACCTGCCGGCGGCGAGCCGCGTCTCGGTCGCCGTCGGCGACAAGGTGAAGTCGGGCTCGAGCCTGATCGCAACCCTGGTCCACAAGTAGGGGATTGCTGGGGACATTCCTGATTTATTTCTCAACACTCGCCTGTCGGCTGCAGCCGGAAAAATAAATCAGGAATGTCCCCATTAATCCCCCGCTCAAACCGCTTCGCCTCCGGAGAGTGCGTCGCTCGAGTCGCGCGGCCCGGGTCGTGAGACTGCCCCGCCCCCTTCAGATGGGGAGGGGGTCGGGGACGAGCCGTGCAACTCGGCAGCCGAGCGTGGCAAACTGTCGCGACATGATCGATCCATTAAAACCTGAAAGCACGGGCAGCAATCGCCGTGGCATCTATCTGCTGCCGAATCTGTTCACGACGGCTGCGCTGTTTGCCGGCTTCTATGCGATTGTCGCGGCCATCGACGGCAATTTTCACCGCGCCGGCATGGCTGTCTTCGTGGCGATGCTGCTCGACGGCATGGATGGGCGCGTCGCTCGCCTGACGAGCACCGAAAGCGACTTCGGCAAGGAGTACGACAGCCTGTCGGACATGGTGTCGTTCGGCCTCGCGCCGGCGCTGGTCGTGTACCAGTGGGGCGTCGCGCGCCTGTCCGAGTACGGGGTAGCGTGGGGTCGTCTCGGCTGGCTGGCCGCGTTTCTCTACGCGGTGACGGCGGCGCTGCGTCTCGCACGCTTCAACACGCGCGCCGCCAAAGCGGACAAGCGATTCTTCGAGGGGCTGCCCAGCCCTTCGGCGGCGGCGCTGGTCGCGGGCCTGGTCTGGCTCGGCACGGATCTCGGCATCGACGGCCTGACAGGCCTGACTGCGGCGTTTTTCGTGACCGCGGCCGCCGGGCTGCTCATGGTCAGTCGGATCCCCTACTACAGCTTCAAGGAGATCAATCTCGGCGGTCGCGTGCCGTTTGCCTACGTGCTGCTCATTCCGCTGGTCTTCATGCTGATTTCGCTCGATCCTCCGGCCGTGCTGTTCCTGCTCTTCCTGGGCTATGCGTTGTCCGGCCCGGCGTGGATCCTCTGGCGTTTCCGGCGCCGCCGCCCGCGTGCCACGGGCTCTGGCGACATCGATCCCCCGCCGGGCTGAGGCATCATGAATCGGCGGCAAGCCTGCCTGGGCGCAATGGGAATCGACGTCTGGCTCGCGCGCACGAGCGCGCCCGCACGCGATGAAATCATCCCCGCCAGCAGGCTCGACTGGCCCGACCTCGAGGACGCGGTCGCGAAGTGCACGCGCTGCCCGTTGCATGCGACGCGCACGCAAACTGTATTTGGCGTCGGTAATCGCAAAGCCGAGTGGATGATCATCGGTGAGGCGCCCGGCGGCGAGGAAGACCGCCGCGGCGAGCCTTTCGTGGGCCGCGCCGGCAAGATGCTGGACGCCATGCTGCGGGCCGCGGGGTTCGCGCGTGAGGAGGTCTTCATCGCGAACATCCTGAAGTGTCGGCCGCCGCGCAACCGCGACCCGCAAGCCGAAGAGGCCGCACAGTGCGCGCCTTATCTTGCGCGCCAGATCGAGCTGGTCGCGCCGAAGCTCATCCTCGCGGTCGGCCGCATTGCCGCGCAGCAGCTCCTCGGCACCGACGCGCCGGTCGGGCGGCTGCGCGGGCGCGTGCATCGACTCGCGGCGCCGGATGTGCCGGTGGTCGTCACCTATCATCCCGCCTATCTGCTGCGTTCGCCGGGCGAAAAACGCAAGTCCTGGGACGATCTTCTTCTTGCGCGCCGCGCGGCCCGGTTGTGAGCGCCGCTCTCGAAGAGGCCAGCGTCAGCTTCGACGACATGCGCGTGAGCGACGTTGCGGAGGTCTCGGCGATCGAGGCAGAGACCTATCCGTTTCCCTGGACCGCCGGGATCTTCCGGGACTGTCTGCGGGCTGCCTACCGCTGTCGCGTGCTGCGCGATCCGCACGGAATCGTGGTCTACGGTATTGTCTCCGCAGAGGCACGCGAGGCGCATATCCTCAATCTCTGCGTGCGCTCGGCGCTGCGGCGTTGCGGCTATGGGCGGCGTATGCTCGCGCATCTGCTCGAGCTTGCCCTCGCTGCGGGCGCAAGGCGAGTCTGGCTCGAAGTGCGGCGATCGAATGCGGCAGCCGTGGCGCTTTATGACGCGGCCGGCTTCGTCGAAGTGGGCGTGAGACGGGATTATTATCGGGCACCCGGCGGGCGCGAGGACGCGCTGGTGCTTGCCCTGGGGCTCGATCCCGGAGAATCGCATTGAGCACGCCGGCCGAAGAGGTCGGCCGGCGGCGGACGTTTGCGATCATCTCCCATCCGGATGCCGGGAAAACCACACTGACCGAGAAGCTGTTGCTGTTCGGTGGCGCTATCCAGCTCGCGGGCGCCGTCAAGGGCCGCAAGGCGCGTCGTCACGCGACCTCGGACTGGATGGCGCTCGAGCAGCAACGCGGCATATCCGTGACCTCGTCAGTGATGCAGTTTCCATTTTCCGGCCGCGTCGTGAACCTGCTCGATACGCCGGGTCACGAGGATTTCTCGGAGGATACGTATCGCACCCTGACAGCCGTCGATTCCGCGCTCATGGTCATCGACTGTGCGAGGGGTGTCGAAGCGCGCACCATCAAGCTCATGGAGGTCTGCCGGCTGCGCGACACGCCGATCATGACCTTCGTCAACAAGCTCGACCGTGAAGGCCGCGAGCCGGTGGAGCTGCTCGATGAAATCGAGGAAGTGCTGGCAATCTCCTGCGCGCCGGTTACCTGGCCGATCGGCATGGGTCGGCGGCTCGCGGGCGTCTACCACCTGCTCGATGACCGCATTTACGTTTACGAATCCGCCGGACACGAACGCGCCGGACGAAGCCGTATCGTTGAGGGTATCGCTTCGCCGGAGGCTGCGGAGTTGCTCGGCGAGCGCGCAGCGGAATTCCGCGAGGAGATCGAGCTCGTGCGCGGCGCGAGTCACGCGCTCGACATCGAGGCGTATCTGGCCGGCCGCCAGACGCCGGTGTTTTTCGGCTCAGCGCTCAACAACTTCGGCGTACGCGAGCTGCTCGAATCCTTCATCGAGCATGCGCCTGCACCACGACCTCGCGCGACTGCCGCGCGCAAGGTCGAACCTCGCGAGAGCGCGTTCACGGGCTTCGTGTTCAAGATCCAGGCGAACATGGACCCGGCACACCGCGATCGCATAGCCTTCCTGCGCATCTGCTCGGGCCGTTATCTGCCGGGCATGCGTCTCTACCACGTGCGCGCTGGACGCGAAGTCCGCATCGGCGATGCGCTGACGTTTCTCGCCGCGGATCGCCAGCACGCGGAGGAAGCATGGGCCGGCGACATCATTGGCCTGCACAACCACGGCACCATCAACATCGGCGATGCGTTCACCGAGGGCGAGCCGCTCGAGTTTCTCGGTTTGCCGAGCTTTGCGCCGGAGCTCTTCCGCCGCGCCGTGCTGCAGGATCCGCTGCGGCTCAAGGCCCTGCAGAAAGGTCTCGACCAGCTTTGCGAGGAGGGCGCAACGCAGCTTTTCCGTCCGTTGCGCAACAATGACCTTATCCTCGGCGCAATCGGTCCGCTGCAGTTCGAAGTGGTCGCGCACCGGCTGCAACACGAATACGGCGTGCAGTGCCGCTTCGAGGCGGTCAATGTCGCCACGGCGCGCTGGATCCGCATCGGCGATCCCGCATTGCGCGAACAATTCGAGCGCAAGGCGCACGATCATCTGGCGATCGACCACGGTGGAGCGCTGGTGTATCTGGCGCCGACGCAGATCAATCTCGGCCTGGCGATCGAGCGCTGGCCCGAGATTGACTTCGACGCGACGCGCGAGCACTTTGCTCGCGCCGCATAGATCGGTTACCGAATGAAGTTGGCCCAGTTGCGCCGCAGGCG
>JACDCP010000041.1 GCA_013817465.1 Gammaproteobacteria bacterium
CTCACGCAGGGCGTCGCTTCGCTCACGCAGGGCGTCGCTTCGCTCACGCAGGGCGTCGCTTCGCTCACGCAGGGCGTCGCTTCGCTCACGCAGGGCGTCGCTTCGCTCACGCAGGGCGTCGCGTCGCAGGCATGGAAGGAATCATGGGAAAGAGAAAACGCAGCAGGGATCGCGCGCGGCGCGCCACCATGGCCGAGCAGGCCGATCGCCACGAACTTTACGAGCTGTCGGTGCAGAGCGTCGAGGACGAAATGGAGTTCCTCGAAGAAACCTATGCCGCTGTTCGCGGGCGCAAGCCGAGAATCCTGCGCGAGGATTTTTGCGGCACGGCGGGAGCGGCCTGCCAGTGGGTGAAGGCTAACCGGCTGCATCATGCGATCGGTGTCGACATCGATGCCGACGTGCTCGAGTGGGGCCGGCAGCGGAACGTCGTAAAACTGTCGGAGGGGGAGCGCAAGAGGCTCCGCCTGCTATGTGACGACGTTGTGGCCGTGCGGGCAGATCGCGCCGACCTCGTCATTGCGCTCAACTTCAGTTACTGGGTGTTCAAGACGCGCGAAAGCCTGCGCGACTATTTCAGTGCCGCCCGGCGCGGGCTCGCCGACGACGGCCTGCTCATCATCGACGTCTTCGGCGGTTCCGATGCCTTCAAGGAATGTGAGGAAAAAACCCGGCACAAAGGCTTCACCTACGTCTGGGACCAGGCAAGCTACGAGCCGGTCAGCGGCGATTACGTCTGCCACATCCACTTTCGCTTTCCGGACGGCTCCCGGCTCGAGAAGGCATTCAGCTATGCATGGCGGCTCTGGACGTTGCCCGAGATCCGCGAGCTTCTCGACGAAGCCGGCTTCCGGCGCTGCACCGTCTACTGGCAGGGCGAGGACGAGGACGGTGAAGCGAGCGGCGAGTTTTCACCGGTCGAGCGAGGCGAGGCGGATCCGGCGTGGATCGCCTACGTCGTGGCAGAACGCTGAGGATGATACCGCGTTCGGTGTTTCGAGCTATTCATCCGTGTACGAAATACCGAAACCCGGCACCGGTATCGCCCTGGGCGGGCGCTTCCGTATAATGCATGGAGCAGACGTCGCGCGTTCCTAGACTACACCGGGGCCTGCCGCTCTAAATGGGCAAAGATATCGAACTCGCCATCCTGTTTGCCGACGTCGTGGGCAGCACCAGCCTCTATGAGCTCATGGGCGAGCTCAAGGCGCGCGACACGGTCGCCCACTGCATCGAGGTCATGAAGGATGCGACCGAGAAGCAGAACGGCACGGTCATCAAAACCATGGGCGACGAGGTCATGGCGACGTTTCCCACCGCCGACTGTGCCCTCGGCGCGGCCTGCGAGATGCAGCAGACGATTTCGAGCGACCCGAGCCTGTCCGCTGGCGACAATCCGGTATCCATCCGCATCGGCTGTCACTTCGGCGCGGTCGTGCTAGAGAATCGCGACGTGTTCGGCTCGGCCGTGCACACTGCCAATCGCATGACCAGCCAGGCCAAGGCGAAACAGATCATCACCACCTCGCCGATGGTCGAGCGCTTGTCCGAAGACTGGCGATCGGCAGTTCGTCAGATCGACGTTGCCACGGTTCGGGGCCGCAGTGACGAGGTCGCCGTATACGAAGTCGTCTGGCAGCCGGACGAGGCGACCAGCATGCTGCCGACCATCCAATGGGACGCGACACGCGGCAGTGTCGGGCGCCTGAGCCTGCGTTTTCACGGGCGTGAAGTCGTCGTCGACGAAACGCATCCCCAGGTCTCCATGGGGCGCGCCGAGGACAACGATCTGGTCATCAAGGGCAATCTGATCTCGCGTTTGCACGCGCGCATCGAGGTCAACCGCAACAAGTTTCTGCTCGTCGACCAGAGCACGAACGGCACCTTCGTGCAGACCCGTCGCGGCGAGGAGCTGTTCGTGCGCCGCGACAGCATGCAGCTCAGCGGCGAGGGCGTGATCGGCCTCGGCCGCCTCGAGCAACCCGGCTCGAACCTCGCCATCCATTTCAACCTGGAAGGATAATGGGGACATTTCTGATTTATTTCCCGGCGGCCTGCCGTCTGCTGCCACACGAAAAATGGGGACATTTCTGATTTAATTGGCGATTCGATGCTGACTGCGCGCTGCCAGAAATTAAATCAGGAATGTCCCTATTATCCGGCCAGCGCTTCGCGCACGGCCTCGTGCTCTTCCCTGAGCTTGTCCGGCAGTCGCTCGCCGTAGGCGTCGAGGTATTCGCCGAACTCGTCCATTTCGTTCCGCCACTTGCCGGTGTCCACGGCGAGCAGCGACTCGAGCGTCGCATCGCTGATGGCGAGCCCGCCCACATCGATGTCCTCCGCGTGCGGCACCAGGCCGATCGGCGTCGAGCGCGCGCCGACCCGACCCTCGCAGCGATCGATGATCCAGCGCAGCACGCGCAGGTTTTCACCGAAACCGGGCCATAGAAACTGCCCGTCGGCGTCCTGGCGGAACCAGTTGACGTGAAAAATGCCCGGCAGGTCGTCGGCCCGGTCCTCGAACGACAGCCAGTGCGACCAGTAGTCGGCGAAGTTGTAGCCGCAGAAGGGTTTCATGGCCATCGGGTCGCGCCGCACGACGCCGACTTCGCCGGCCGCGGCCGCGGTGGTTTCGGAGGCGACGCTCGCTCCCACGAGCACGCCGTGCGCCCAGTCCTTCGCCTGATAAACGAGGGGCGCCAGCTCCCGGCGGCGGCCGCCGAACACGATCGCCGAGAGCGGCACGCCGTCCGGATGATCGGCGAGCGTCGAGTAGCTCGGGTTCTGTTTAGCGTCGACCGTGAAGCGCGAGTTCGGGTGCGCCGCCGGACCGTTGCCAGGCTCGTACGGCCGGCCCTGCCAGTCGATGGCCGGCTCACCGACGCGCTTGCCTTCCCACCACGGCTCCTTGTCGGCCGTGAGCCCGACGTTGGTAAAGATCGCGTCGTGACGGATCATCTCGTAGGCATTGCGGTTGGTCTTCGCATTGGTGCCCGGGACTACGCCGAAGTAGCCGGCTTCCGGGTTGATGGCGCGCAGCCGCCCGTCCCGGCCGACATGCAGCCAGGCGATGTCGTCGCCCAGAGTCCATATTTTCCAGCCTGCCTGCGACTCCGGTGGGATCAGCATGGCGAGATTGGTCTTGCCGCAGGCCGACGGAAACGCGCAGGCCAGGTAATGCGTCTCGCCGGCCGGACTCTCGACGCCGACGATGAGCATGTGCTCGGCGAGCCAGCCCTCGGCGCGCGCCTGCCAGCTCGCGATGCGCAGCGCGTGGCATTTCTTGCCGAGCAGCGCGTTGCCGCCGTAGCCCGAACCGAAGCTTTTGATGGTGAGCTCCTCGGGAAAATGCGTGATGAATCGCCGCTCGGGATCGAGATCGCCGATCGAATGCAGGCCTTTGACGAATCGCCCTTCGCGCTCGATGCGCTCCAGTGCCTCCTTCCCCATGCGCGTCATGAGCTTCATGTTGACGACCACGTACGGGCTGTCGGTGATCTCGACGCCGCAGCGGGCGAACGGAGACTCGATCGGCCCCATGCAGTAGGGGATGACATACAGCGTGCGGCCCTGCATGCAGCCGTCGAAGAGCGCGTCGAGTTTGCGGTGCGCATCCGCGGGCGCCATCCAGTGATTGTTCGGCCCGGCATCCTTCTCGTCCGACGTGCAGACGAAAGTCAAATGCTCCACCCGCGCCACGTCGGAAGGATCCGAGCGATGCAGAAAGCAGTTCGGGTTGGTATCGCGGTTGAGCTCCATGAGATCGCCGGTGTCGAGCATGAGCGCGACCAGGTCGTCGTACTCCTTCTGCGAGCCGTCGCACCAGTGGATGTTCTTCGGCCGCGTCAGCCGGGCAACTTCGTCCACCCAGTCGTGAAGGGGTTTATTCCTGGATGTCATGGAATGCTCTCGTTCATGCATAGGCAAATTATAGCGACAAACCGGGGTCAGACTGCGATTTCCTGTGAGAGGTGCTGCGGCCGTCGCCGACCGATGAAATCGCAGTCTCACCGCCGATTGCGTGCAAGATGCGGGCCGTGATCGGAATTTCATTCGCGCGTCGCTGCTGGCGTTGACTGCGGCGGTCTTATCCGGCTGCTGCAGCCCGTTAAGCACGTCGCGCCGCAGCGGAAAACCGGTAGGATGCCGGGCATACGGGCAGAACCAGGGATTGCCATGCACGATTTCGCCGCGATATTCGGCGCAGACGGACCGCTCAGGGCGCGTGTGGCCGGGTACGCGCCGCGAAGCGAGCAAATCGCCATGTGCGAGGCCGTCGCACAGGCGCTCGCAGACCGCGCGACGTTAATCGTGGAGGCGGGGACCGGAACGGGCAAGACCTTTGCGTATCTCGTGCCTGCCCTGCTGTCGGGGCGGCGGATCCTCATTTCCACTGGCACGCGGGCGCTGCAGGATCAGCTCTACTGGCGCGACCTGCCGATGGTGACCGCCGCACTCGGCTGCCCGGCACGCGTCAGCCTGCTCAAAGGGCGGGCCAATTACCTGTGCCGGCACCGGTTGCGTCAGGCGGAAGAGTCGGCGCCACGCCCGTCCCGCGATCTGGCCCGGGTGCGCGCGTGGGCAGCGCAGACGAAAAGCGGCGACATCGCCGGTGTGACCGAGCTGCGCGAAGGCTCGCCGGTATGGGGGCTGGTCACTTCGACCATCGACAACTGTCTCGGCCAGGACTGCCCGGAATACGCTCGTTGCCACGTCGTGCAGGCCCGCCGGGAGGCGCTGGCAGCCGACATCGTGATCGTCAATCATCACCTGCTGCTCGCTGACCTCATGCTCAAGGAGGAAGGCTTCGGCGAGCTTCTGCCGGGGGCCGATGCGGTTATCGTCGACGAGGCTCATCAGCTCGCAGAGACCGCCGCGCAGTTCTTCGGCATCGCGCTCGGCAGCCGCCAGCTTATCGGGCTGGCCGAAGACATGCTGGCAGAGGTTCTCCGGGCGGGGCAGGATGTGCGCGTCTTCGGTGCGGCTGCGGACGATCTGGTCAAAGCCACCCGCGACCTGCGCCTGGTCTTCGACCGTGTGCCCGGCCGGATCGACTGGCAGGCATTTCCGGCGGATGCGGCTTCGCATCTGCTGCGGCTTCGCGAAGTTCTCGCGCACAGCACCGAAAAGCTCGCCGCCGTGTCAACACAGACTGCCGCCCTCGAGCACTGTCGCGCGCGCGCCGCCAATCTCGGTGAGCGGCTCGAGCAGCTCCTCGAAGAGGGGCCTGCCGCTGCCGTGCGCTGGGCGGAAATCACGCCGCGCGGCTTCACTTTGCGATTGACGCCGGTCGATATCGCGGAAGACATCGCCGGCCACATGGCCGCCCGGCCCGCGGCCTGGATTTTCACTTCCGCCACGCTGGCCGTCGGCGATGACTTCAGCCACTTCAGTGAGCGCCTTGGCCTCGAGGAACCGCAGACCTTGCGTCTCGACAGCCCATTCCCGTTTCGCGAACATGCCATGTTGTACTTGCCTGACGGCCTACCCGCGCCGGCCGCCCCGGAATACACGAGGCACGTCATAGAGGCGGCCCTGCCTGTGCTGGCTGCGAGCGGCGGCAGTGCATTTCTGCTTTTTACCAGCCACCGCGCGCTTCAGCGCGGAGCCGCCTTGCTGCGCGAGCGCCTCGTCGATCCGCTCCCGTTCCCCGTCCTCGTACAGGGTGACGCGCCGCGCGACGAGCTGCTGCGGCGGTTCCGCGCCGCCGGCAACGCGGTGCTGCTGGGCACGGGCAGTTTCTGGGAAGGCGTCGACGTGCGCGGCGATGCGTTGCGCGTGGTGGTCATCGACAAGCTGCCCTTTGCGCCGCCGGGCGACCCCTTGCTCAAGTGCCGCCTCGATGCCATCAGGCGCCGCGGCGGCAGCCCGTTCCTGGAGCAGCAGCTCCCGCAGGCGGCTCTCGCGCTCAAGCAGGGCGTCGGTCGCCTCATCCGCGATATGCAGGACACCGGCGTGGTCGTGCTTTGCGATCCTCGGCTGACAGGCAAAGGCTACGGCCGCCTGCTGCTGGCCAGCCTGCCATCGATGCAGCGGACGCGCCGGCTCGACGAGGTCGCAAAATTTCTCCAGCGCCACGGCCGTGCCGCGGCATGAGCAGCCCGCCGGGCTTGGTGCTCAAATGAAGCTGCTCGCCGTCGACACGGCCACCGATGCCTGCTCGGCAGCCGTGCTCGTCGGCGACAGCGTCATCGAGCGATATGCGCTGGCGCCGCGCGATCACGCGCGGCGCATCCTGCCGATGATCGATGAGCTGCTGGCCGAGGCCGGGCTCAGCCTGCGCGGGCTCGATGCGCTGGCCTTCGGGCGGGGGCCGGGGGCTTTCACCGGCGTGCGTATCGCGGCCGGCGTCGTGCAGGGGCTGGCTCTCGGCACCGACCTTCCGGTCATAGCCGTGTCGGATCTCGCTGCAATTGCGCACGGCGCGATGCGCCGCCAGGGCTGGCCCGCCGTGCTCGCTGCGATGGATGCGCGCATGGGCGAAGTCTACTGGGGGGCATTCCGGCGTGGCCCGGACGGCGCCGCCGAAGCTGCCGGAGCGGAGGCGGCCATTGCACCCCGGGATGTGACAGCTCCGCCCGGAGACTGGTACGGCGCGGGTTCGGCATGGGCTGTGTACGCGTCCGAGCTTCGCGCAGCCCTGGGGCTCGACTTCGAATTCGAAGGCGACTGCCTGCCGCAGGCCGCCGACGTTGCGCGGCTCGCCGCCCGGGATTTCGGTCGCGGTGTCGCGCTGTCGGCTGAAGAGGCGTTGCCAATATATCTGCGCGATCGCGTGACATGGTCGCGGTCGAGCGCCACATCCGGCAGCGCCCCACCCGACATGGCTTGACCGGTGATGACCCGCGCGTTACAGGCGCGTAACCAAACTGTCATACTTTGCTGCTGCAATGGGCGCGCCGGTACTGAGCACTGACAGGATGAGCGCGAAACACATACTGATCGTCGAGGACGAGGATCCGATCCGCGAGATGATCGCCTTCGGCCTGCGCCGTGCCGGCTTCGAGGTCGGCGAGGCGACGGACAGCCTGACAGCGCGCGCCCGGGTTGCCGATCGCCAGCCGGACCTGATGCTCGTCGACTGGATGTTGCCGGATCTGAGCGGACTCGAGCTGACCCGCGCGCTCAAGCGCGACGAGGCCACCCGGCACGTGCCGATCATCATGCTGACGGCGCGCTCCGAGGAGAGCGACAAGATCGCCGGCCTGAACGGCGGCGCCGATGATTATCTCACCAAGCCTTTCTCACCGCGCGAGCTGCTGGCCCGCATCAATGCCGTGCTGCGTCGCGCGTCGCCGTCGGGCGGCGAAGAAGTCCTGCGGGCAGGGGATCTCGCGCTCGACACGGCCGGTCATCGGGTCAGCGTCGGCGCGGAGACCATCAAGCTCGGGCCGACGGAATACCGCCTGCTGCATTTCTTCATGACGCATCCGGAGCGTGTCTTCGCCCGCGGCCAGCTCCTCGACCGCATCTGGGGCGGCAATGTCTACGTCGAGGAGCGCACGGTCGACGTCCACATCCGGCGTTTGCGCAAAGCGCTGGCGCCATTCGGCTGCGACAGCCTGATCCAGACCGTGCGCGGCGCGGGCTACCGCTTTTCGACGCGCGGCGACTAGCAGCGGCCCCGGATGCTCGCGGCCTGGTCGTACGCAGTGCTGCGCGTGTGCGGGCTCGTCCTCCTGGCCCTCGCCGGCGGCTGGGTGTTCGGCTATCCCTGGCTCTGGCTCATCGTGCTGGCGCTGGGCTTCCTCGCCTGGCAACTCGCCAACCTCCACAGACTGGAGCGCTGGCTGGCCGTGCGCGATCCGCGCGGAGGCATCGAGGCGCCGGGCAAGTGGGCAGACGTCGTCGCCCACGTGGGGCGGCTGCGTCGCCGCAACCGGATGCGCAAGCGGCGATTGGCGGAGCTGCTGAGGGAATTCCGGCATTCGACCGACGCGCTGCCCGACGGGGCCATTCTGCTCAATCGCCGCCGCGAAATCCTCTGGTGCAATGAGGCGGCGGCGCGGCTGCTGGGCTTGCGTGCACACGCCGATCGCGGCCTGCGCATCGACAACCTGATCCGCCATCCCGACTTCGTTACCCACCTGGAACGGGCAGGGAGCGCGGGCGGCCGATCCTCGGTCGAGCTCGCCTCGCCGCTCGATGAGGCCGTCCTGCTCTCCATGCAGACGATTCCCTATGGCGACCGGCAGAACCTGGTGCTCGTCAAGGACATCACCTATCAGGCGAAGCTCGAGCAGGTACGCCAAGACTTCGTCGCCAACGCCTCGCACGAGCTGAGATCGCCGCTGACCGTGATCAGCGGTTATCTCGACGATCTCGTCGAAGACGAGAAGATGCCTGCGGTCTGGGGCGGACCAATCAGGGAGATGCAGCGGCAGTCGCAGCGCATGCAGGCGATCATCGGCGATCTGCTCGAACTGTCCCGGCTCGAGGCGCCGGGCGGCGAGACGGAGCACAACGAGATCGATGTGGCCGCGCTTCTTGCGCAGATTCACCGGGAAACACTGGCGCTGGAGCGACGGCCTCGCGATGTGGTGCTGACCATCGACACCGAAGCCCGGCTGCTCGGGCGGGAATCGGAAATCTACTCGGCTTTCTCGAACCTGGTCGCCAACGCTGTCAAATTCACTCCCGAGGCAGGGCGAATCGAAATGCGTTGGCGCGCCGACTCGCTCGGGGCGCAGATGTCGGTCATCGACACGGGCGTCGGCATTCCGCCCGAATCCATTCCGCGTGTTACCGAGCGCTTCTATCGACTCGACGGCGGGCGCGCGCGGCGCAGCAGCGGCACAGGGCTCGGCCTGGCGATCGTCAAGCACGCACTGCAAAAGCATCAGGGCATGCTGGAGATCGAGAGCGAGCCCGGCCGCGGCAGCACGTTCACCTGCCGCTTCCCGCCGGAACGGATAGTGGTCCCCGTTGAGAACCAGATTCCGCACGACCAGGTGCCGGGTACCTAGTCTGTCAGCGGACCAGGTGCCGGGCACCTTTTCGGCACCTGGCTGTCATCTAACTGAAATACTTGCGTCATTTTTCCGCAACAGACGCTGCCTAGACTTCGCGCTGTCCGTAGTCGAGGCAAAGCGCTTTCTGCATGAAAAGCACTGGTTTGTTCACGGCCATCATTGTATGGCTGATTTCCGGGGCGAGCGCCCCGGCGGCGGAGATCACGGCCGAGGTCGGCGGCCGCCTGCACGTCGATGGCGCCCTGTATGACGAGGATGTCACCGATCTCGCCAGCGGCACCGAGTTTCGCCGTGCGCGCATTTTCGTCGAGGGAGCGCTCGCCGAGGACTGGAGCTACAAGCTCGAGTACGATTTCGCCGACGAGGAGCTCAAGGACGCCTTCGCCGAGTTCAGCGGGCTGGCCGCAGGCTCGCTTCAGCTCGGCCACTTCAAACAGGCGTTCAGCCTCGAGGAGTTGACGAGCTCGCGCTACATCACTTTCATGGAACGCGCCCTGCCGAACGTGTTCGTGCCGAGCCGGCGCATCGGCGCCGGATACGAAAACTATGCGCGGCCGCTCGGCTTCGCCGCGGGCGTCTTCGGCAACGGCACGGGCGACAGCAACGAGGACGAGGGTGTCGGCGCGGCCGGCCGCCTGGTGTTTGCGCCGGAGGTGGGCGAAGGCGGGCTGTTGCACCTCGGTCTGGCAGCCACCTGGCTGGAGCCCGAGACGACCGATCCTGCGAACGACAGCTTCCGTATCCGCCAGCGTCCGGAGTCTCACGTCACCGATACGCGCCTCATCGACACCGGAACGCTCGAGGGAGCGAAGAGCATGCAGAACTACGGCTTCGAGGCGGCCTGGAACCTGGGCTCGCTGTCCTTGCAGGGCGAGTACGTGTTGTCGGCCGTCGACACCAGTTTCGGCGACTTCGACTTCGACGGCTGGTACGCCTACGGAAGCTGGTTCCCCGGTGGCGAATCGCGTCCCTACAAGGATGGCGCGTTTCAACGGGTCGAGGCGAACGACGCCTGGGAGCTGGCGCTGCGCTACAGCAGTCTCGATCTCGACGACGGTGCGGTGGCCGGCGGCAAACAGGACGACATCACCGTCGGTGTCAATTATTATGTAAACCCTTATCTGCGGTTCATGTTCAACTACGTGAGGGCCGACGTGGAGGGTGGCATCAATGGCGACGAGGAGCCGAACATCTACCAGGTCCGCGTCTCATTCGATTTTTAGGAGGCCGGAGCCATTCGTCGCACCGGCGGAAGCCGGTGGCCAGGCGCTTGAAAATCCTGGGTTCCGCCCCGGCTTACGCCGGGGTGACGCGCCGGCAAGCCGAAACCGTAATCGAGTCCCTGGATGACCTTACGCAGAGTCGAGTGACGAAAACATGGAACTGGCTCAGCACATCTCACGCCGCTTCGATGAGGATCTCGAAGGCCTGCGCTCCAGCGTGCTCGCCATGGGCGGGCTCGTCCAGGAACAGGTGGCGGAGGCGGTCAATGCGCTCGTCATCGGTGACAGCGAGCGCGGCCTGCAAGTTGCGCACGACGATCACAAGGTCAACGACATGGAAGTCGCCATCGACGAGGAGTGCAGCCGGATCATCGCGCGCCGGTCGCCTACGGCCGGCGACCTGCGCCTCATCGTGGCCATCATCAAGACCATCACCGATCTCGAGCGCATCGGCGACGAGGCCGAGAAAATCGGCTTTCTGGCCTCGCGCCTCGCCGCCATGGAGCGGCCGTCGAACAACTACCGGGAGATCCGGCATCTGGGCCGCCACGTCGGCCAGATGATCAATAATGCGCTGGACGCCTTCGCGCGCCTCGACACGGCGGCCGCCGTGGAGGTCGTCAAGGCCGACAGCGTCGTTGACGAAGAGTACGAGCTGATTTCGCGCCAGTCGATCACTTTCATGATGGAAGACCCGCGCAACATCCGCCGTATCCTCGACGTCATGTGGGCTGCGCGCTCGCTCGAGCGCGTGGGCGATCATGCGAAGAATATCTGCGAGTACGTGATTTACATGGTGCAGGGGCAGGACGTTCGTCACACGGATCTCTCCCGCATGGAAAAGGCCGCGCGCGACGGCGGCAGCGGCGGAGCTTGATTCTCCGCTCGCGCCTCTGCGCATGCCGCTGATCGATCCGCTCAGCCGGCGGGCCTGGAATCTGCTCGGCTTCGCAGCCTGCGCGCTCCTGATCGCCTACGCGCTTTACACACAGCACGCCGGCGGCCTCGAGCCCTGCCCGCTGTGCATCCTGCAACGCTTCGCCGTGATCGGCCTCGGCCTCGTGTTTCTCATTGCCGCGCTGCATGACCCGAAGCGCAACGCTGCGCGCTTTTACGCCATTCTGCTCGGAGTGATTGCGCTGGTCGGAGCCGGTATTTCCGGATGGCATGTCCGGCTGCAACATCTGCCGGCCAGCGATGTGCCGTCCTGCGGGCCCGGCCTGGATTACATGCTCGAGGTGTTTCCGCTCCTCGAAACGCTGAAACTGGTGTTCACGGCATCCGGCGAATGCGCAAACGTGGACTGGGCGTTCCTCGGCCTGGGCATGCCGGCATGGGTGCTGATCTGCGTAACGTTGCTCGGCCTGTTGGGCGTGTCCGTAAACTGGCGAAAATGGGGACATTCCTGATTTCCGCACGGAAATCAGGAATGTCCCCATTTTGATCAGGAATGTGCCCGGACCAGCAGCTTTTCCATGATGCGCATGTAGGTCACCGCAAGTCGGCCGAGATCGGCGCTGACCACGTGCTCGTCGACGCCATGGATGCTGGCATTGACCGGCCCGAGCTCGACCACCTCCGCGCCGGCCGGCGCGATGAACCTGCCGTCCGAGGTGCCTCCCCCGGTCGAGAATTCAGGCTCGAGACGCAGCGTCTCCATGACGGCTGCACGCACGGCTTCCCTGAGCCGCGCGCCGCGCGTCAGGAAGGGCTCGCCGGACAGCTCCCAGCGCAATTCGAAGTCCAGGCCGTGGCGTTCGAGCATCCGTTCCACGCGTGCGCGCAAGGATTCCGACGAGACAGCCGGTGAGAAACGGAAGTTGAAGTCCGCGACGAGCGCGCCGGGAATGACGTTCAACGCGCCGGTGCCAGCGGTCAGATTGGAAAACTGCAGGCTGGTCGCAGGAAACCCGGCGGTGCCGCGATCCCACGTTTCGGCCAGCAGCTCGCCGAGAGCGGGCGTGAAACGGTGCACGGGATTGTCGGCCGATTCGGGGAAGGCGACGTGGCCCTGCCTGCCGCGCACGATCAGATGCCCGTTCAGCGACCCGCGACGGCCGATGCGCACCGTGTCGCCGAGCTGCGCGCGACTGGACGGCTCGCCGAGCACGCACCAGTCGATCTTCTCATCGCGCGCATCGAGTGTTTCGATCACGCGCCGCGTGCCGTCGCGCGCCGGCCCTTCCTCGTCGCTGGTCAGCAGCAGGGCCAGCGAGCCCTGGTGATCGGGATGGTGCTGCGTGAATGCTTCACAGGCGATGACCATTGCCGCGAGTCCGCCCTTCATGTCTGCCGCGCCACGGCCGTAGAGGCAACCGTCGCGCTCGGCCGGCGCGAAGGGCGCGCTCGTCCAGGCTTCGAGGGGTCCGGTGGGCACCACGTCGGTATGTCCGGCGAAACAAAGCAACGGCCGCACATCGCCACGGCGTGCCCACAGGTTGTCGACGGCACCGAAGCGCATGACCTCGGACGCAAAGCCGAGTGGCGCGAGTCGATCCGCAATGAGCTTCTGGCAGCCGGCGTCGTCGGGGGTCAGCGAGGCGCGCGCGATGAGGCGATGCGCGAGGGCGAGAGCTTCCGCAGCGATGTCCGCTCGTCCCCGGTTCATCCCATTGTTCCAGAAACGATGTTACGTACAGACATTAATTGATTGTTTTTTATCAATTTTCATCCGGAACACTCGCGTTTTTCGACGACGGGGCGGGCGCGTGACATATTTCCTTAACAAGCGTCCGGTATAAATGCCGCCAATAGAAAGCAGCAGCACAGTCACCTGGAGGATGCATCAGTGAGCAAGAGAAGCACAGCCATCGCCGCATTGGCAACCATGGCCGCGGGTGCGGTGTTCGCGCAGGGCGCGCGCGACAACATCAATATCGTTGGCTCGTCGACCGTGTATCCTTTTACCACCGTCGTCGCCGAGCAGTTCGGCCGGACCACGCCGTTCAAGACGCCGAAGGTCGAGTCGACGGGCACCGGTGGAGGCTTCAAGCTGTTCTGCGGCGGCGTGGGCGTGCGGCACCCGGACATCGCAAATGCCTCGCGCGCGATCAAGGATTCCGAGGTCGGGCAATGCCGGGAAAACGGCATCGAGGGCATCGTCGAAGTCAAGATCGGTTACGACGGCATCGTCATCGCCCGCTCCAACGAGGCGCAGCAGCTCGACCTTTCGCTGAAGGACGTCTATCTCGCCCTCGCAAAGGACGTGCCCGCGCCGGACGGCGGCGAGAAGCTGGTGCGCAATCCGTACAAAACCTGGAAGGATGTCAATCCCGACCTGCCCGATACGGAAATCGAGGTGCTCGGCCCGCCGCCGACCTCGGGCACGCGCGACGCGTTCGTCGAGCTGGCGATGGAAGGTGGCTGCAGCGCGTTCGACTGGATCGCAGCGCTCAAGGATAGCGACGGCGACCGCTATGAGGCGGTCTGTCATACCCTGCGGGAGGACGGCGCGTTCGTCGAGGCCGGCGAGAACGACAACCTGATCGTGCAGAAGCTCGAGTCCAATAATGATGCGCTCGGCGTGTTCGGCTTCAGCTTCCTCGACCAGAATACCGACGTGCTGGAAGGCTCCATGATCGATGGCGTAGAACCGGCCTTCGAGGCGATTGCCAGCGGCGAATACGCCGTCTCACGCCCGCTGTTCATTTACGTGAAGAAGGCGCACGTCGGCCGCGTGCCCGGAATGGAAGAATTCCTCGCCGAGTTCACCAGCGAGCGGGCCTGGGGTGAGGACGGCTATCTGGCGGACAAGGGCCTGATACCGTTGCCGGACGCGGAGCGCGAGGAGATGCAGGCGCGCGTCGAGTCGCTGACCGAAATGAAGGTGGCGCAGCAATAACGACTGTGCCAACTGTCCCCGGCCGGGGAGGGGGACATCGAATCGGCATAGTCTGATGCAGACTTCCACTATCGCGCTCATTCTGCTCGTCATGACGCTGGCGAGCTTCGAGCTCGGGCGCTGGCGCTCGCGCAGCCTCGCGCAGCACGCAGGCGGCATCAAGCGCCTGCATTCCCTGCCGCGTTATCACGGCTTTTTCGTCGCTCTCTGGTGCGGT
>JACDCP010000254.1 GCA_013817465.1 Gammaproteobacteria bacterium
GTTCGAGGCGCTGATGGGGCGGATCCGCAAGGAGATGGAAGCTGCCCGCAAGCGGCTTGCGGCCGCCTCTCAACCACGGCCCGCTTCCTGATGGAAAATCGAATGAATTCCAGAAAATCAGATTCAACGTCAGACCAACATCGTATTCGTCGTTCCGACGCGTCACCCCCGAGAAAGCCGGGGCGGAATCAGTAAGAAACCGGACACCGGCGCGTCACCCCGGCGAAAGCCGGGGCGATGCGACGAGTGTGCAGAGGTTCCCTACGAGTCCGCTTCCGGCGCCCGCGGGAGAGCGCGTCGGCCATCCTCGCTCCGGTCGTCGAACGCGACACTCTTCACCAGCGCGAACACGTCTCGGCCCGGCTCGAGCTGCAGGTCAGCGACGGATTTGCGCGTTACGCTGGCCAGCAGGAATGCGTCGCCGAGACCGATGCGCAATTCCGCGCTCGTGCCGTCCCCTTCGACGAGCTGCATGATCTCGCCCCTGAAAATATTGAGCGTGCTCAGGCCGGCAGGCGGAAGTATGCTGACTATGACGTCACGCGCGCGAATGCGCACGCGAATGGCGGAGCCCTTCGGCATATCGAGCAGCGGCACGCGCAGCTCGCCGCCGGCGAAATTCAGATGCGTCAGCGCGAACGCCTCGTCATGGCCCGTGACGAGGGCGTCGAACACAGCGCCGGCCTCGTGACGGCCGGGCCCGCGCGGATCCGGGCGGCTCATGATCTCTCCGACCGGGCCGCAGGCAGTAATCCTGCCATCTGCCATCAGTGCGACCGTGGTCGCAAGCCGAGTCACTTCCGCGATGGCATGGCTGACGTACACGATCGGCACACGGGACTCGTAACGCAGCCGTTCGATATACGGAAATATCTCTTCCTTACGCTCGGCGTCCAGTGAGGCAAGCGGTTCGTCCATGAGCAGGATGCGCGGGCTTGCAAGCAATGCACGGCCGATGGCCACGCGCTGTTTCTCGCCGCCGGAGAGAAGTCCGGGGCGCCTTTCGAGCAAGACTCCGAGCCCGAGCAGCTCGAGCACCCGATCGAGCTCGACGTAGCGCTCGGCGGCAGGGCAGAACCGCCGCCCGTAAAGAAGATTCCGTCGCACGCTGAGGTGCGGAAACAGGCGCGGTTCCTGAAAGACGTAGCCGACGCGCCGCCGGTGCTTCGGCACGTCGATGCGGGACTTGCTGTCGAACAGTACCTCCCCGCCGACGGCGATGCGCCCGCGATCCGGCCGCAGCAGGCCGGCAATGGTATTGATCAGCGAGGTCTTGCCGGCGCCGGAGCGCCCGAACAGCGCGAGCAGGCCATCTTCGCAGTCGAGGCGGGCGTCGAGCCGAAACGCGCCCAGGTTCCGCGTGACGTCGACTTCAAGCTTCATGACCCTGCAACCGTCGATGCAGGCGCCTGGCGACCACCTCCGACGCGATGATCGCGAGCATGGACAGCACGATCGCCAGCACGGTGAGCCGCAATGCGGCGGCTTCACCGCCGGGAACCTGCAGAAACGTGTGGATGGCAATGGGCAGCGTGCGGGTCTCGCCCGGTATGTTGGAGACGAACGTGATGGTCGCGCCGAACTCGCCGACGCCGCGCGCGAAGGACAGGATAGTGCCGGCGATGATGCCGGGAATCGCCAGCGGCAGCGTGACAGTCAGAAATACCCAGGCCGCGCCGGCGCCGAGCGTGCCGGCGGCGACCTCGATACGCGGATCGATGGCTTCTACCGACAGGCGGATCGCGCGCACCATGAGCGGAAAGCCCATGACCGCGGCGGCGACCGCGGCGCCGGTCCAGCGGAAGGCGAGCACCAGGCCGAAGCTGTCCTCGAGCCAGGCGCCGATCGGCCCGCGCCGGCCGAGCATCAGCAGGAGGACGTAGCCGGTCGCGACCGGCGGCAGGATGAGCGGCAGATATACCAGGCCGTTGAGGAGCTGCTTGCCAGGAAATTCGCGGCGTGCGAGCAACACGGCAAGCGGTACCGCGACAGGGAGGCTCAAGGCGACGCCCCACAGCCCGACTCGCAGGCTGAGCCGCAGGGCCTCGAGCTCGATGGGCGTCAGCTCGGGCACGGCTTCATCGCCGCGGGGAAAAGCCGTGGCGGGCGAACAGCCAGGAAATCTGCGCCGACTGCAGAAAGGCAGTCAACGATTCCGTCGCCGGATGCGTGCTCGATGCGATAACGGCGAGCGGATAGACGATCGGCGAATGGCTCGTCGCCGGAAAGGTATCGACGACGCGCACGCCGGCGTCGGCGACTGCGTCCGAACGATAGACAATGCCGAGCGGCGCTTCGCCGCGGGAGACGAGTGCAAGTGCAGCGCGGACATTGCCGGCGCGCGCGAGTCGGTTGCGCACCGCTTGCCATGCCCCGTAATAGCCCAGCGCTTCGCGTCCGTAAATGCCCGCCGGCACGTGATCCGGGTCGCCCATGGCCAGGCGCCCGTCGCCGAGCGCGCCTGCGAGATCGAAGCCCGGCGCGATCGCGATGCGCGTCTCGCTCGCGACCGGCGCGATCAGCACCAGCGCGTTGCCGACGAGGATCGTGCGCGTCGACGGACGGATCAGCTCGCGGTCCTGCAGATAGTCCATCCAGTCGATGTTCGCGGAAATGAATATATCCGCCTCGGCACCCTGCTCGATCTGTCGCGCGAGCGTCGAGCTCCCCGCATACGAAACATGAACCGGTTCGCCGCCGGAGCTTGCGTAAGCTGCAACCGCTGCATCGAGGGCTCCCTGCACGCTGGCCGCCGCGAATACCAGCAGCTCGCGATCGTCTGCGACCGCGAGCTGCAAGGGGACGAATGCCGCAAGCAGAATCGGCAAAAGCAGAGGACCGCGCCAGCCAGCTTTGTTCCACAGTATTCGCCTGCGGCGCATGTAACACCGTTTAGTAACCGCCGAACGATCCGGCGGGGCCGGGAAAGACCACCGGGCTTTCGAACCCGTCCGCATTCACACTCGCCACGCCAAAGAAATAATTGTCGATGACGATGTTCTCCAGCGTGAATTCGGCGATGTCGCCGACAAAGCGCCTATAGGTCCACACCGGCGACGTCGTGAGACGCCAGTAGATGCGATAACCGGCGAGCTCCGGCGCCAGGGCGTCCGGCACGGGCAGCCAGCGCAGGGTCGTATCGGGACTTACCGCGCCCTCGATTTCGACACCTGCGGGCGGCGGCGGCGCCCAGGCCATCGAGGCCAGCGCCACGGCATTGAGCGCCGTCAGCTTCGCGGCGTAGTCGAAGTCGACGCCCTCGATGACATCGCCGTAAGCGCGACCGTCCTCGACCCGCAGATCCTGATGCTGGCGATCGTAGTGCTCGTGCGTCTCCATGATGCGCACGGCGGGGAAGCCCGCGTCGTTGAAAGGCCGGTGATGGCCGCCGCGCCCGAAGCGGTCGAGCCGGTAGACCATCATCGTATCCAGGTTCGGCAGATACTGATCGGCGAGCCGGTCGATGTAGCGGGCGAGATTGCGTGACGGCGAGTCGACCTCGCCGCCGGTGAAGCGGCGCAGCCGCGCTTCCTCTTCGGTCTCGACGGCGCGCGTTCCTTCGGAGAAGATGCGCGCCGATGTATTGTCGATCACGCCGTCGATGCCTTCGATATTGCCGATCATGTCGTTGTTGAGCACGGCCTCGATACGCCAGCCGTCTTCGACGGCCTGCCCGGCCATGATCTGGCCGCCGAACAGGCCTTGTTCCTCGCCTGCCAGCGCCGCGTAAATGATGGAACCCTGAAAGCGATGCTGCGTCAGCACGCGCGCCGCCTCGAGGGCGCCGGCCACGCCTGAGGCATTGTCGTTGGCGCCCGGCGAGTCGGACGTCGCATCGAGCGGATCGCTGACTCGCGAGTCGATGTCACCGCTCATCACGACATAACGATTCGGATCGGTGCTGCCGCGTTGCACGGCGATCACGCTGGTGACCGCCGTCGGCGCGGGGATACGCTCCTCGCCCTCGATGATATCGCTCTGGAAATAGACCCGCAGGCAGCCGCCGCAGTCTGCCGAGATGCGTTCGAACTCGGCCTTGATCCAGCGGCGCGCAGCGCCGATGCCGCGCTTTTCGGATTCGGTCTCCGACAGGGTATGTCGTGTGCCGAATTCGACCAGGCGGCGGATATCCGCTTCGATGCGCTCGGCCGAGACGTCGTCCACGACGCCGTACAGGAC
>JACDCP010000042.1 GCA_013817465.1 Gammaproteobacteria bacterium
ACCTGGGGAAATCCCGCAAGGACTAGCCGCCGGTCAGCCGGCGGGCAGTCAGAATTTGCGCCGCCGCTGCTGCGCTCGACTGATGGTTGACCACTTGAACGCGTCGACGCTGCAAACGACCTCGACAAGATTCTCCCGGAGTCAAAGAGCGTAGACCGGAATTCATTCCGCTGTTCCGGCCTCGACACAAGAGCGCGGGCTAAAGCCCGCCCCCCGTACGCCCTTATTTGTACCGCCTGCCTCGCTTGACGACAATGTCGACGTCCTGCAGCAGCGAGATGTAGCGCAGCACGTCGCCGCGCACGGCAATGATGTCTGCGTACTTACCGGGCGTCACCGTGCCGACCTCGTCGTCGACTTTCATCGCCACCGACGGCCAGTAAGTGGCCGAGCGGATCGCCTCCATCGGCTCCACGCCGAGCCTGTTCACCCACACGTCGAGCTCGTGCCAGGTCGACTGGCTGTGGAATTTCATCGGAATCCCGCTGTCGGTGCCGATCAGCATAACGACGCCTGCCTCGCGGAGCTGATCGAACTTGCGCATCAAAGTCGGCCGCCGGGCCGGCGTGATCTGGAAATAAGGCAACTGGCCCGGGTGTTCGATGGAGGCGTCGATGTCCTCAATGATGTCGTTCGGCAGACCGAGATGCCATGACGTGTCGTCGAGCGCCTCAGGATTGTCGCGCACGTATTCGTAGTTGAAGAGCCCCTCGATCGTCGGCGTCCAGTAGAGGGGACCCAAGTTCATCTGCGCCGTGCGCGCCTTGATCGCGCGCATGACCTCCTCCGGGTACTCCGGCGCAGTCGCAAGCCCCGTGTGCTCGAAGTTGTCCGCGCCGGCGGCGAGGCCGCGCAGGATCTCCTCGGGCCGGTGCGAATGCGCGACGACCATCAGCTTCTGGCGGTGCGCTTCGTCGACGACGGCCTCGACTTCCTCCATCGTCATCTGATCCTGGTCGATGAGCTTGATAACATCGACGCCGGCCTCGGCGAGACGGCGCACTTTCGCCCGTGCATCGCGCTCGCCGTCGACGCCCCAGCGAAAAGCTTCCGTGCCGGGATAGGGCTCCTTCTGGATGAATGGCCCGGAGACATACAGCGTCGGTCCCGGAATCTCGCCGCTGTTGACGGCATCGCGCACACGGATGCTGTCCTCGAGCGGCGCGCCGAGATCGCGCGCGCTGGTCACGCCGGCGAGCAGGAGCTGATGCGCGGAGGCCGGCATGATGACGTCGGCGAAGCGATCCGGATACGTCTTGTCCCAGTGCTCATAGTCGGCGTGGCCATTGATCATGAGGTGCACGTGCATGTCCCAGAGGCCGGGCAGCACGCTCATGCCTTCCGTTAAGATGACCCGGGCGCCGTCCGGCACTTCGAGCTCGCCAACCCGGCCGACTGCCGTGATGCGTTCACCTTTGATGAGGATGACGCTGTCCTGCAACGGCGGCCCGCCGAAGCCGTCGATGAGCGTGCCGCCGACCAGAGCTTTGGCGTTCGTGTTTTCGGCAGCCACGGCAACCGGGCTCATGAACCACTGCGCACCGAGCAACGCGACGGCGATACAGCGCAGGAACAGGCGCCGTGCAGGTGGTGCGATTTTCGATACCATGCATTCCTCCCGAAAGCCGCCTGCTCCCGCGCTGGCGGCTGTATGGTTCCGATTCAGGCATTGTATCCAGAGAGGACCGTCGCCGCGTGACGCACGTCTTTATCCCTGTTGCAGGCAACGAGGAACTGGCGCAGGGGCTTCTCGACAGCTACGCGCAGGCGCATTCGCAGCCTTCGATAACGCATCGGCGTAATGGCCGACGGCATAAAGCACCTCGACATAAGGGTCAGTAATCGCGGTAGCGCGTGCCCTGCCTGACGACGATATTCCGAGGGGCCAGACGATGCGATTCGCATCATTTTCGCGCGCAAAGCAAGCCGGAGAGAGCAAAACGAGTATAGCTCGTGATGGAGGCAACATGGACGGTGATCTCGACAGCTTGTCGCGCGAGGGCTCATTGCCGAAGTGAAGAAGTTGCGGCAGGGCATTCGCGACCATCGAGACAGTACGAGCCACGAGTTGTGCTGGCACCCATCCAGCGTTGTGGTCGCTGCTCCCAGAACCGTCGGACCCGCTTCCTGTCCTGCCCGATTGGCCGCAATTTCTTCGAGGGTGCATCAGGTACCGCCAATCGCTCGACGAGCAGGCTCCCGAAGCGCCCAGGAGCGATGAGCCGTTTCACGAATGAACCATGGGTCGTGACACATATAAACGGCGATCTGGCGTACGTGGTGCAGATCGGATTCGCCTGTGGCGACTCGCTGAGCTGCGACGGTGTAAGGTTCCTGTTTAGTGAAGCCATCGCTGCGGGTCGTGGATCAAGAGAACAATTGAGCAAGTACTGAGCGATGTTTAGCATTCCCGGAGCCTGCAGGTGCCTTGTCTCCTCAGCATTTTAGCCTTTGCGTTGGCGCTCGGCTTGATGTCATGCACGGCATCGCGAGGCTTGTCGCCTTCGTCGAGCGCGCGGAGAACGTGATCCTGCTCGGTCCGCCCGGAGTCGGCAAGACGCATCTCGCCATCGCGCTGGCGGTCAAGGCGGTGGAAGCCGGCCACCGGGTGATGTTCCTCACCCTCGACACGCTCATGACGCGCCTCAGGCGCGCCCAGGCGGAGAACCGGCTGGATCGCCAGCTGCAGCAGCTCGTCTACCCCAGGGTATTGATTTTGGACGAGATCGGCTATCTGCCGATGACCGCCAGGAGGCCAGCCTGTTCTTCCCGGCTGAATCGCCCGGCGCTACGAAAAGGCGAGCCTCCCGTCCAAGTAACTGGCGACCCGAGGTCACACACGAAAGCCTATTTTTTGAAAAACATAAAAACCTACAAATTATACGACAAAATAACCTACAATTAGATCAACGCGAAAACCTATTGGACGTACCGAATGCCCACACCTCAAGAGAAGCTCGCTGAATCGCTCCATTCACTGCACGAGCTGCAGAGCAAGGGCGTGGTCGCCATCCGGTCCAACAACCTCAGCAGGACCGACCGCGAGCGGCTCGTTGAGAGCGGCTGGCTCCTTGAGGTCATGAAGGGGTGGTATGTCTCGTCGAAGCCGAACGAGGCTCGCGGCGACAGCACCGCCTGGTATGCATCGTTCTGGGATTTCTGCGCCGCCTATCTCGCCGACCGCTTCGGCAAGGAGTGGTGCCTCTCGCCCGAACTATCGCTCATGCTGCTGGGCGGCAACCGCACTGTGCCGCCGCAGTTGCTCGTGCGCACGCCCAAAGGCGGCAACAAGCCTACGCCGTTGCCGCACGGCACATCTCTCTTCGACGTGCGAAACGCCCTGCCGAAGAAGAGCGAGATCGTCGAGCGCGACGGCTTGCGGCTGTTTTCCATTCCGGCCGCTCTCGTCGCCGTCTCGGAGGATTTCTTTCGCAGACATCCGACGGATGCGCGCGCCGCGATGGCGACCGTGAAGGATGCGTCGGACGTGCTCGCGCTGCTGCTCGAGGGCGGACACAGCGTTGTCGCCGGCCGTCTCGCCGGCGCGTTTCGCAATGCAGGCCAGAACAGGATCGCCGACGAAACCCTCCGGACGATGCAGGCCGCGGGATATTCGGTGCGCGAGACCGATCCGTTTGAGAGCAAGCCGCAATCGCTGCTGCCCCTCCGCCAGGAATCACCGTACGTCAATCGCATTCGCCTGATGTGGGATGCGATGCGCCAGCCCGTGGTTGATGCCTTTCCGAAACCGCCAGGGATTCCGAGAGACACAGAGCAATACCTCAAAGCGGTCGAGGAGGTCTACGTCACCGATGCCTATCACTCGCTATCGATCGAAGGCTACCGAGTGAGTCCGGCGCTGATTGAACGCGTGCGGAGCGGCACGTGGAATCCGGACGGCAATACCGAGGACCGCGATCAACGAGACGCGCTCGCCGCGCGCGGCTACCACGACGCCTTCGTCGCCGTGAAGGAAAGCGTCGGCAAAGTCCTGCGCGGCGCGAACCCTGGCGCCATCGCGCACGACGATCATTCCGAGTGGTACCGCCGGCTGTTCGGCCCAAGTGTCACGTCCGGCATCATCAGTGCCGCGGACCTCGCCGGCTACAGAACCGGACCTGTCTACATTCGGCGCTCGATGCACGTACCGCCGCCGCGCGAAGCGGTGCGCGACTGCATGCCCGCGCTGTTCGATCTCCTCAAAGGCGAATCCGAACCTGCCGTGCGCGTCGTGCTCGGACACTTCGTCTTCGTTTACGTGCATCCGTACATGGACGGCAACGGCCGCATCGGGAGGTTCCTCATGAACGTGATGCTGGCTACAGGGGGTTACCCATGGACGGTCATTCCGGTCTACCGTCGCAATGATTACATGCGCGCGCTCGAATCAGCGAGCGTGAAGCAGGACATCAAGCCGTTCACTGAATTCGTCGCCGGGTTCGTTCAGGACCGCCTCGACGGGAAACCGGTTCCCGAGGTGCCAGCAACTCGAAGCTCGTGATGCGCTGGCGGCCGTCACCGCGGAGCGCACAATCGCACAACCACGAGAGTCGCTCGGGCATAGGCGATTCAAACACGCTGGGTTGGCCTGTCATCGGGGGAGAAGGGACGGGTTGTAAAGCAAGGCGAGCGCGAGGGGCGGGGGACGGACGCGACGGCGCTCGATGTTGCTGGGTGAATCTCCGCCTTAGGCCGGGAAACGCGTGAGCTTTTCGGACGGTGCTCGGATGCGGGACAGACCGGCCCGTCGGGTCTCGGTCCGCGGAGCGGTCTTGGGCGGTTAGATCGGCGCTTCACACTGGGGCGGCGCTCTGGGCGCGCGAGCCGGATCGAGCGGCTCGCTCATTCGGCCGAGCTGATCGAGAATCCGCTTGATGACGGCCGGCTGCTCGATGCTCGCGATCACCCGAAGCTGGCCGCCGCAGCGCCGGCAGGTTTCGATGTCGATGGCGGAGACGCGCTAGAGCCGCTGCGCTTAAGGCTCATCGCCCGATGGGGGTCGGTGCGGGGTCTGCGGTGATCGGTCGGTGCTGGCGGCGCGGCCCTTGGCAACGACCCGGGCCCGCCAGGCGCTCGCCGGTGCGAATACGCCGTGATAGCGGGTCAGGTGTGCCCGCGGCTTCGGTACCAGGGCGGCCAGCCGGGCGATGAAGTCCTGGGGTTCGGAAGAGAATGTGCGTGGTAGCGTCGCGATAAGGCGTCTTGCGGGTGTCACGAATGTGGCCGCCGTCGGTGAGCGCGAGCCGCTCGGTTGCGAGCGGCGGACGTGCGATGTAGCGCGCCAGATGCTCGAACTTCTCGCGGTCCCCGCCTTTGGCCGCGACGCCTGCCTGGAGCGAAAAGCCCGAGCATTCGGCCACGTCTGCGCTCGAGCGATCCGGATCGGCCGGCAGCGACTTGAGCGTGAAGACCTTCTGCCCCTCACGGGGGCCGGTGGCGATCCGATACGTGATCGAGTGACCGATGAGCGAATGGATCGGCGCCTCCTCGCTCGGAGCGAAGGCGAGATAGGCGTTCTCGATGTCCCGAGCGAGCGCGCCGCACTACGCTTCGCGCGGTCGCCGGCAGCTTGCGGGTGTTAACTATCGCTTGACATGTGATAAGCGATAGTTAACGATTCGTCCATGATCGATGAGAAAAGCATTCGACATCGCGGCTTGAGAGAACTCGCCTTGCGCGGGCGCTCGTCGAAGGTAAGGCAGGAGCTGGTGGCGCGAATCAAGCGTCGGTTGTCCATCCTGCAGGACATCAGTTCGCTCGACGAGTTGCGCTCAATGAGGCGTCTGCGGTTGCATCAGCTGAAGGGAAAGCGGTCCGGCACGTGGGCAATCGACGTGAGCGGCCCATGGCGGATGACATTTTCTTTTCACAACGAAACCGTTTTCAATTTGGATCTTGAGCAGTATCACGACTGAAGGAGAGCAAATGCGTATTCATTCACCATCGCATCCTGGCGAGCTGCTCGGGGAAGAACTCGAGGAGCGCGGCATTGCGCTCGCCCAGGTAGCGCGGGATCTGCGCGTGAGCCGGCCGACCATCTCCGGGATCGTCAACGGACACAAGCCCATTACGGCTGAGATGGCCGTGCGCATCGGACACTACATCGGCAACGGCCCGGACATCTGGCTGAAGATGCAGGCGAGCTACGACCTCGCCCGGGCCAGCAAGCAGATGAAAGCGGAACTGCGCAATCTGCCGACAGCAGATGCGCGAGCGTAGGGCTTCGCGAGCCGCTCGGATGTGTAAGCGGAAATTTTGCGCGCCCGGAGAGATTCGAACTCCCGACCGCCCGGTCGGTAGGGCCAGCGGCCCAGGTTACCTGCGGGCCTATGTTCACAGAGTACTATGGCAGCATGTCCGGCACCTTGATTGGCGTGCTCTGGGTCATGCTGCTGGACCGTTCAGCAAGCGCTACAAGCATCAGTTTTTCAATGCCTTATACGGAGCGCCATGCCTATACGACCTCGATGACAAGGACTTCAAGGTCGATGGTCTGTACTTCCGCAATAGCGATTTTTTCCGCTATCGAAGCGTATCGACCCGCACTGGCCTATTGTGCGCGAGGCAACAATCGATCGATGTACTCGTAAGCTCGCTCCAAGTCGGACTGCGCCAGCCAGAAAAGCGCCTGCTCGCGAACCTCTCGTCGCAGTTGCCGGTTGCCGAGAACGGCTAACAAGGCGTCGACGGCGCGTTCCTCCGGTAGCTGCGACATCGCGAACACGGCCTCTTTGCGCACCTCATCATCCTCGTCATTGACGAGCGCCCACCGGATTGCTTCCTCGCTTTCGCGCGCCCCCGTCTGGGCAAGCCAGAACCACGCCTGCGACCGAACCTCGGAATCGTCGTCCTCACGGCCCTGGCGGATCAGCGCGTCGACACGATCCTCAGCCGTCGACTGCGCCAGCGAGAACGCGGCATGCAGTGCCAGGTCTTTGGCTTCACTTCTCAATCCACCTCGGCTTGCTCGGCTCGGCTGGGCTCTGGGGTTCACTGCGCGGCGGCGCGGTCGGCCGGCCGATTTTCGTCTTCCTCGCAATTGCTGTTGCAGTGGATACCGCCGTTGTCTTTGTGCTCGCCGGGTTTTTTGCCGGCGTCGTGCTCCTCGGGGCCGCGGCTCTGTGTTTTCTGGTGGCGGCGGCATTGCGCGGCTCTGGCAGCACGGATGTCGCCGGTACCTGAGGCACAGAGGCGAAGGAGAGTGACCCGCGCGATCTCGACACATATTTCTGCGGTGCTGCTTACTTCATCCGTGTTCGCTGGAACGGCACGCACCTGCACCTGAAACTGTTTCTTTAGGATGGGAGGGTGCTCGCGCCGATGGGCGGCCTGCTGTTCCGCGCGGCCGATCGGGCCACAACGCCGCATGTGCTGCCATCCGATGGCTCGCGAGTCATCAGGGACGAACTGCAGAGCTACGAGCAGGTGCCTCTGCCGAGAGATGTACGCTGGTTGCGCGCCCTTGGCGAGCCCGTCATGATGCGGGGCATCATGCGGCACTTGCAGGGGGATCGCCGATGACCGAGTCCGGCAATACGTCTACCTTCCAGCGGTTCATGGCCGAGTTGCGCCGACGCCGGGTGATCCGCGTCGCGGTGGTATACGTCATTGCCGGGTGGCTGCTGATTCAGGTCGCGTCCACTGTGCTGCCCGGGCTCAACCTGCCGGAGTGGTCGGTCACGCTGGTGATCGTGCTGGTGGTGCTGGGCTTCCCGATCACCTTCCTGATGGCGTGGATGTTCGATCTCGGTCCGGCGGGCGTGCAACGGACCGTTCCCGCCCAGGTGGCCGATGTTGGCGCGAGCACGTCGACCCATGACACCAGGGCAACCGTCGTCAAAGAAGGCCCCAGGCCGCCGGTCCGGGGGGACGAAGACCGCCGCACCATCGCCGTGCTGCCGTTCGTCAACATGAGCGGCAATGCCGAGAACGAGTACTTCAGCGACGGCATCTCCGAGGAAATCCTCAACCTGCTGAGCAAGCTGCCCCAGTTGAAGGTGGCCTCGCGCACCTCCGCCTTCATCTTCAAGGGCAAGGCAGCCAGCATTCCCGCGGTAGCGCGCGAGCTCGGTGTCAGCACCGTGCTGGAAGGCAGCGTGCGCCGTGCCGGCGAGCAGGTGCGCATTACCGCGCAGCTGATCGATGCGGAGTCCGACTCGCATCTCTGGTCGGAAACCTACAATCGCGAGTTGAAGGACGTCTTCGCCATCCAGGACGACATCGCTCAGAGCATCGTCAGGGCGCTGCAGGTGACGCTGTCTCCGCAGGAGCGCCGGGCGATGCAGTTCGTCGCCACCTCCGACGCTGAGGCGTACGACTATTACCTGCGCGGACGCCGGTACATGTACTCGATGGCGCGGCGCGACTTCGAGCACGCCATCCGCATGTTCGAGCAGGCGATCGCCCTGGACTCGAAATATGCGCTGGCCTATGCGGGCATCGCCGACGCCCATTCGCACCTCTACCGCTACGTCGAGGCCAGCCGCGACAACGCGGAACGCGCCAGCCGTGCCAGCGAGCAGGCCTTGATCCTGGACCGGGATTCGGCCGAAGCGCATGCGTCGCGCGGGCTGGCGCTGGTCATCAGCGAAAAATTCGAAGAAGCCGAGCGCGAGTTCGAAGTCGCAACCGGGCTCAACCCCAATCTGTTCGATGCCTGGTACTACTACGGCCTGGCCTGTTCCTCGCAGGGAAAATTCGAGAAAGCTGCACAGCTCTACATCAAGGCATCCGAGGTCAACCCGGCGGATTACCAGTCGCCAATATTCCTGGCGCAGGTCTACGCGTCGCTCGGACGCAAGCAGGATGAGATGAAGGTCCGCTTGAGCACGCTCGGCACGGTCGAGCGCCACGTCCGGTTGAATCCACACGACACCCGCGCGCTGTATTTCGGCGCGCAGAACCTGTATCGGGTGGGCGAACGTGAGAAAGCCGTCGCGCTGGCGGAACAAGCCCTGAAACAAGACCAGAACGAACCGGTAGTGCTTTACAACGTCGCCTGCTTCTACGTCATACAGGGCGACCAGCAGCGGGCTCTGGACCTGCTGGAGAAGGCGGTGGAGTTGGGCTGGGGCGACCGCGCCTGGATGGAGAATGACAGCGATCTCGACGCCTTGCACGGCAATCCACGCTTCGACGCTTTGCTGGCGCGGATTCTTTAAGCCGCTAAGGGGGTCAGAGTCTGAGGAACGCCGCCTGACCCCGGGTGGAACGGACGGGCCACGAGCGCCATGCAATTCAGGCGTTTGGCGGTAAATATGTGTGGCGGTAAACTACTCGGATGAAGGTGCGAGATGCGGTGAGACTGTTGAAGGGCGACGGATGGTACGAGGCTCGGACGAGAGGTTCTCATCGCCAGTTCAAACACCCATCAAAGAGCGGATTGGTCACAGTGCCCGGAAGGGCGGGAGACGACTTGGCGGCGGGACCTTGAACAGCATTCTGAAGCAGGCGGGCTTGAAGATATGAAGTATTTGATCGTTATCGAAAAATCCAGCACAGGCTACTCAGCGTACTCGCCAGACTTACCCGGTTGCGTTTCAACTGGCGCTACGCTGGATGAAACCGAAGCAAACATGCGCGAAGCAATTGAATTCCATTTGGACGGGTTGAAAGAAGAGGGGATGGAGATTCCCCCGCCGGTTACAAGAGCTTCGTACGTGGAGGTGGCCGCCTGATCGTTCGATGCAGCAGACGAGTTTAAGCGTCACGCCTTTTGCGACATCAAATGCCGCGCCGTTTGCTTTCGAGGACGTCGTAAAGGACCTGAAACGACCTGGCAGGATTTAAGGTTCGGATTAAGCGTTCAGCGGTTAAGGAAATTGAAGCGATCTCTCGCAAGGCGGATCGGCAGCGGATCGTCAAACGAATTCGTCAGCTTGCGGAGGATCCGCGGCCGGTCGGCTCACAGAAGCTTTCCGGCCACGATCGTTATCGGCTGAGGCAGGGACCGTACCGAATCCTGCACAGTATCGAGGATGATGCGTTAACGTTAGGCGTCATGTAATGATCCGACGATCCGGGGAGAGGCGACGTAAAAGCACCAGTCTGTTGTCCGCGCTGATCTGTGCGCTACTGTTCGCCTTCCCGGTTGCCCTGTTCGCGTCGTCCACAACGCCCGGCTTGCGCGCAGACATGGAGCGGGCCCTGAAGGACGAAGGGCTGACTGGTGCGGTGTGGGCGACGGTGACTCCGGACGGCGCCGTTGCCGTCGATGCCGCGGGTGTGAAAGATGCGCGCAGTGGTGAGGCGCTGACGCCCGATAATCGTGTGCACGTCGGTTCGGTGGTTAAGACATTGCTGGCGACGGGCGTCCTGCGGCTGGTGACGGAAAGCCGGCTCGTGCTCGATACGCCGATTTCGGATTTACTGCCCGATCTGGTGTTCGATAATCCCTGGGCCGCGAGCGATCCGATCCGGCTGCGCCATCTCCTCGACCACACGGCCGGCCTCGACGACGCGCGCTTCTGGCAGGTGTTCAGCCTGAAGCCGGACGCGGACACGTCGCTGGCCGATGCTTTTATCGGCGATCCTTCGCTGCTGCGCGTGCGCAGCCGGCCGGGCCGCCGGTTCTCCTACTCCAATATGGGCTATAGCCTGCTCGGCATGATCGTCGAGTCGATTACCGGCGAGCGCTACGAGCGTTATCTCGATGCCCACCTGCTGCGACCGCTGGCGATGAACGACAGCAGCTTCGCCTTCGTTTCGCAGGTCGGACCCCAGGCAGATGCGCGTTTGGCCATGGGTCATTTCGAAGATGGCGTAACTCAGGCCGCCGCGCCGATTTATCTGCGACCGGCCGGACAGTTCACGACCACGGCGATGGACATGGCCGTGTTCGCGCGCTTCCTGATGGGCGATGGCAGCATCGATGGCGAGCCTTTCATCGATGCGGCGCTGCTTCGTGCGATGGGCCGGCCGAAGGGTACTGAGGCGGCGCAGGCGGGACTGCTGGCCGGCTACGGTCTTGGCTTGAGTCGTCGCGACCGGCATGGCGTGATCGGTCGATGCCATGACGGCAGCACGGTTGGCTATCGGGCCATGCTGTGCCTGTTTCCGGAACAGCACAAGGCATTCTTCTCGGCGATAAACACCGATAGTGAGACGGCGGATTACGGACGCTTCGATGCGTTGCTGATCCGGGCGCTGGACGTCGACGCCGCAGTGCCGACATTGCCGGGCGCCCCTACCGATAGCATCGCGGATTGGGAGGGCATTTATGTGCCGGCGCCGAACAGGTTCGCCAGCTTCGCCTGGCTCGACACTGTGCTCAACTTCATCCGTGTTCGCTGGGATGGAACGCACCTGCACCTGAAACCGTTTCAGTCCGATGGCAGGGTGCTCACGCCGATGGGCGGCCTGCTGTTCCGCGCGGCTGGTGGCGCGACAACGTCGCATGTGCTGCTGAGATCATCCGATGGCACGCGGGTCATCAGCGACGGGCTGCAGAGCTACGAACAGGTGCCTCTGGCGAAGATCGTTCCGCTATGGATAAGCCTGGTGGCAGGCTTGTCGGGGCTGATCTATATTCTCGTGTCCGGTGTCGTGCGCCTGTTGATGGGTCGCCTGGCGCCATCCCGCGCGCTGTTCGTGCCGTTCCTGGCGGTGATCGCGCTGTCGCTGCCGCTGCCGTTCTACCTTCAGCAGTCGTTTCTGCAGCTCGGCGATGCAACCGTGGCCAGCGTGTTGCTCGCAGCCGTGACGGGCGCCCTGCCGCTGGCGATGGTCGTCGGCCTCGTCTTCCAATTCCGTCGCCGCACCACGGGCGTGATAGCCGCGTTGGATGTTCTGGCAATGCTCGCCGTATTGCAGTGGACCATCGTTCTTGCCGGCTGGAACCTGCTGCCGTTCCGGCTCTGGGTTTGATCTCTTACGTCGATCGGGAAACGAGCACTGGTCAGGCGTTCGCTCCTTTTCGTTAATGGATCAGCGCGCTGGATACGGAAGAAGGTCTCGGCAGCGAGTGGCGAGGCAGGTCGATGGTGAAGATGCATCCTGAGTCGGGTATGTCGCGGACGCTGAGAATTCCCTCGTTTGCCTCGATGCTGTGCCGAGAGATTGACAGTCCGAGCCCGAGGCCGGTTTTGTCCGCGGCGCCCTGCGTGAACGGCAGGAACATTTTTTTTGCGTCGTCCGGGGGAAGGCCGCCGCATTTGTCCTCGACGTCGATCAGGATGCGATCGGCGGCTGCATAGGCGTTCAATGTGATTACAGTGTGGGGGAGCGTGAACTTGAACGCATTCTGCAGCAAGTTTCCAACCGCCGAGAAAAGCAGATCCCGGTCGGCATCAACGGCAAGTTCAGGATCAACGTGGGAGATGGTCAATGAGCATTCCCTGACCTGCGCCTCGAGTGACGCGGAGAGTTTGACTTCTGCGATGAAGTCGGCAAGGGAAAACAGTCGGTTCTGCACAGGCACTCCGGCTGTCATGCGAACCTCGGTGAGGGAACGATCTATCAGATTGCGCAATCCCACCAGGCTACGATCCAAAACGGCGCCCGTCGCCCCGCCCAACCCGACATTGCCGGCTTTGATGGCGGTGAGTGCAAGCGTGGCTGTGTTGAGGAGGTTACGCAACTCATGCGCGAAAAATCCCAGCCGTTCATTCAACGCGTGGGCTTGCCTGCCTGCAGCAACAAAATCGCGCTGGTAATTGAATTCCGTGACGGCAACGGCGATTGCGTTGTCCAGGCAGCGGTTGAGAGTTCGAAACTCGTCTATCTCGATCGGCACATTGTGTTCGAATGCCAGATCCGTTACTGCCTGGCAGAGATCGCCATAGTCATGAACCACCTGCTCAACCGTGAACCCGTGCTGTAACAACTCCCGGCCGTGCTGCGCCGCCGTTTCGCCGATCTCGGACAACACCGGCTTCCCACCGCCTCCACCGCCCGATGGACCGGAAACCTTGCGGCTTCGCATCGGCTCCGATGTCTGCTCCACTCGAAGCGTTTTAATGAGCTGCTCGAGGAAGAGCGTTATGCCATGTTCCAGCTCCTCTCCGGTCGCACTGGGCGCGGACCTTTGAGCGACTTTCGCCCTGCAGCGGCCGATCAATTCCATCCGGTTCGCGATGAGGAACTCGTACATCATTTCATCAGCTTACGCTCAATCCTGCACCAAGGCCATGATTGCTGTCCGCGTCGGGTGGCAGAAGCTGCTGCAGATGGTTCGGAGCTCCTCCGCCGGTTGAGCAGGCCAGGCCGGCCTTCATCGAGCCCCCGACGCCTGCAATCACGTAAAGTTCGTCGACGGGCACTGCCGTCAACCATTTCGGTTGCTGAGCGGGATGTGGACGACGTGAGCAGGCGAGCATCACCACTGCTTTTCAGATCGCGTCGTACGAGGCGATCGCCGGCCTCGATCGCACAGCGAATATAATTTCATCGGAGAGCCCGCATGTTCCTGGTCTATACTTGGTTCGCAGTTTCCGGGCGTGGTCCCTGCGGTTCGGGGAGGAGCGCCCGCGAGCAAGAAGTTCAACGTCAGGTCTTTGGCTGATTTACGTGCAGTGGAGTGAGCGATGAATTGCCCAAAATGTTCGGCTGAGATGGGTCTCGTGAGATATGGCACTCACAAAGTGCAGCGCTGCAGCCAATGCCAAGGCTTGTGGTTCAAAACAGCCGATCTTGCCATCCTGCGCAAAGACGACTGGATGGCCAACTACATCCTCGATAAGGGCAAGGCTCGTGAGGGCAAGAAGTTGGACCGCGCGGAGGCGACTTGTCCGGAGTGCGGTTCGGCGATGAAGCGCGAATCCGACAAGCGGCAGCCCCACATCTTTTATGACGCGTGCCCGCAGGGTCATGGCACGTTTCTCGACGCGGGAGAATTCACCGATCTGGTGCGCGAGACAATCTGGGACAAGTTCAAGCCGGTGCGCAGTTAACCTGCCGGCCCCGAGGCGCAATGACCGGGGAACCATAGACGCTAGCGAGGCGTGCGTGAACGCGTCGGCGCCTTACGACTGCGCGGCTCTGCTGCGCGCCGGGCGCGTGCGGTGGCGAAGTCGCGGCTGATGCGTTTCGTCACGAGTTTGCGCTGGTTTTCAGCGATGCTTGTTTCGGCCAGCCTCGTGAGCAAGGCCCGACGGGTGGTCAAGCGATGGTTTGCAAGTTCACGTGTGAACTCGAGGTCTTTCTCGCGACCTGCCACGTACTTTGAGATCGCCAGGTCATGGGCCTCGAGACACAGT
>JACDCP010000043.1 GCA_013817465.1 Gammaproteobacteria bacterium
GCTCGGCAAGTTCGCCATTCTGCGCGGCGACAGCCGGGCGGCCGCCGACGATTTTCTCGTCCGCGCGCTGGTGATCCAGAATCGGCTCGGCAATATCCAAGGTCAGGCCGACGTGCACAACGCACTCGGCATCGCCTACGACCAGCTCGGCCGTATCGACGAGGCCGCTCGCGAATATCAGCTTGCCGTCGATCTCCGGCGGCGGGCCGGCGACGAGCGTGGCGTGGCCGCCTCGCTGGCGAACCTTGCGTCCATTCAGCGCCTGCAGGGCAACGACGAGGAAGCGCGCGCCGCCCTCGAGGAAGCGCTCCTCACGCTCGAGCGGATCGGCGACAAACGTGCGATTGCCAATCTGCACAATGAAATCGGCTACTTCGAAGAGCAGAAGGGCGGCTACCGCGCGGCGCTCGGAGAGTATCGCGAAGCACTGCGTATCCGCCGCGAGCTCGGCGACCAGCGCGCCATTGCGGAAAGCTACAACAACGTCGGCTTTGTCTACTACATGCTCGGCGAGTACGACAACGCCGCCGTCTACACGGAACAGGCCCGCGATCTGTTCGAATCGACCGGCAACCCTGAAGGCGTGATGAGTGCGCAACAAACGCTCGGCCTGCTGGAGGTGGCGCGCGGCGCCTGGCAGGACGCACAGAAAGCCTACCTCGCCGCGTTGGAAACGAGCCGCAGCCTGGGCTCCGAGCAAGCGGAAGCAGTGTCGCTCGGCAACCTCGGCCGCATAGCCCAGTACCAGGGCCGCTATGAAGCCGCCGCGGCTTCGTATGCACAGGCCCTGGCCCTGCTCGAGGAAGCCGGCGACCGGCGCGGCCTGACCGAGTTCACGCTATACGAAGCGAGCCTCAAGCTCGAGCTCGGCCAGCTCGGGGAAGGGTCCGCACGCCTCGATCGCGCCCAGGAATGGCTCAATGCGGACACCAACAGCGAGCAGCAGTCGATGCTCGAACGGCTGCGCGGCGCCAGCCTGCTCGCATCCGGCGATCTGCAAGCCGCGCGGGCGGCTCTGAAACGCGCTATGGACAGTGCCGCTGCGAGCGGCAGCATCGTAGCGCGCCTCGAGTCGACCCTCGGGCTCGCCGAGATCGATCTGGCGCTCGACGAAGCCGTTTCTGCACGCGAGCGCTTGATCGAGCTTCGCCGGGAGGCCGATTCGATCCGCCATACCGTGTTGCAGCTTCGCAGCGGGGAATCGCTGGCGCGCGCCGAATGGGCGCTGGACAGGCCAGCCGAAGCCGAGGCCGCCGTGCGCGCAGCATTGCGGCGCGCCCGCGACCATGAGCCCTACGCGGGAGCCTGGCGGCTGCACTTGTTGCTCGGCGAGTTCCTGCAGCAGACGGGACGGGCTGAAGCCGCATTGGCCGAATGGCGCGCCGGCGCCGCAGAGGTCGCGCGGCTCAAGGACAATCTAGATCCGACTGCCGCGGAATCCTTTACGGGGCAGACCGAAGTCCGCAAACTCGCCCTGGCAACTGCCCTTGATCCCGCCGCCTGAAGACAAGCCCGCGGAACGACCCGGCGCAGAGCCGGGCGAGCCCCGGGAATTCAGCAGCATGCGCGAGATTGTCGATCGGGTCGGCCGCATCACGCTCGAAAACGAGCAGCTTTTCCAGCGACTGATCGACGGCGAACGGCGCTTTCGCGGCCTTGCCAAGGCCGTCTGGAAGGTTCAGGAAGAGGAGCGCCGGAGGCTGGCCCGCGATCTGCACGACGGCATCGGGCAGACGCTCGTCGCGCTGCGCAACCAGCTCGAGCGGCTCGCCCGACGCGCCGGCGAAAATGGCGATCTCGCCGAAGGGCTGCGGGATTCGGCCGAGCTAACCCGACTCGCGCTCAACGACACCCGGGAGTTATCGAGGCTGCTGCGCCCGCCCGTGCTGGACGACCTGGGGCTGTCGGCCAGCCTCGAGTGGCTCGCTCGCAGTATCGGGGAGCGCACCGGCCTCGAGATCACGCTCGACTGCGACCTCGAAGACGAACGGCTCGATCCGGATATCGAGACACTGATCTTCCGCGTCGTGCAGGAAGCGCTCACCAATGTCGTGAAGCACGCGCGCAGTCCAACCGCCCGCGTCACGCTCGAAAGATCCGCCACCGACCTCCGCGTCCGGGTCGCCGACGCCGGTATCGGCTTCGATCCATCGACGGCATTCAGCGCGCAGGCAGACGGTTGCGGACTGCGCGGCATCCGTGACCGGCTGGAGCTGTTCGGCGGGAACATGGAGCTGCACACCGGCCCTCGCGAAGGCTGCACGCTTCGTCTGCGGGTCCCCTATGGCCAGGATCGACCGGCCAGGATAAACCTCGGCGCATGAGAGGAAGCTCGCGGGTGCGCATTCTCGTCGCCGACGATCACACGATCGTCAGGCAGGGGCTGGTCAAGCTGCTCACCGAGCACGAGAACTGGGAGGTCGTCGCGCAGGCCGGCGACGGCCTCGAGGCCGTCAACAAGGCTCTGGCGACCCGGCCTGATATCGCCCTGATCGATCTCAGCATGCCGCGTCTGAGCGGCCTCGAGGCCGTGCGCCGCATTCATGAGGGCCTCCCGGAAACCCGTATCCTCGTCGTCACAGCCCATGAAGAAGTCGAATATATCGTGCCGATCGTGCGCGCCGGCGCATCCGGCTATCTCGTCAAAGACAGCGCAATCGCGGAGCTCGAGCGCGCCATAACGGCCCTCGTCTCCGGACAGATGTACTTCGGGCCGCAGGCTTCCAGAGCGCTGGCGGATAATTACCGTCATCCCGGGCAGGCCCGGGAAGACCCCTATGGCTCGCTGACGCCGCGCGAGCGCGAGGTCTTCCATCTCGTTATCGAAGGCAACACGACCAAAGAGGTCGCCCATCAGCTCGGCACCAGCGTCAAGACGGCGGAGAATCATCGGGCGCACGTCATGGACAAGCTCGGATTGCACAACACCGCGGAGCTGGTGCGCTTCGCCGCGAAACGCGGCCTGCTGTCATAGGGCAGTTTCGCTCACGCCAGTTCACTTGACCTGGCCGATTTCAATCGGCCAGTGGAAAAATGCTGTCTCACCGGTCGAGCTCGACTTTTGCATGCGCCTCCGGGTCTTCGTACTCGGGCGTGCTGCCTTGCAGGATGGCTTTGCCGGCTTCGAGCAGGAACCGCGCGCCGCGCCTGCCGCTCCGGTCCCAGTATTCACCGGTCTCGGGCTCGAGCTCGATGAGCGCCAGATCGGGATCGTCCTTGCCCTCGGGAAACCAGAGTTTCCAGGCCGGGCTCCAAAGCTCGTCGAGGAGGTTGCGATCCTCGATGATCCGGGCCCTTCCAGACAAGGAAAGATACTTGTCCGCGGCCTGCATGGTCACGTTGACATCCGGCTCATCCTCGAGCTCGGCCACCTTCGGCGCATCGAAGCGCGTCGCAAAGTGCAGCACCGCGCCGGAATGCTTGCCTGCGATGGCCATGGGCCGGGATCGCAACGCACCGTCTGGCGCGCGCGTCACGAGCATCGCAGTGTCGAATTCGGCAATCAGCTCATCCAGCGTGCGTGCCTCTGGGGTGTCCATGTCGGCTCCTTCGGTTAATGGGGACATTCCTGATTATTCTCCGGTGCCGCGCTGTCGGTGGTCGCGCAAACAATAATCAGGAATGTCCCATTAAACTGATCTAACTTGACGGCAGGATCCGGATCGATCATTCGGGATGATGGCCATGACAGGCAATTTACATACCAGCGCGACGCGGAGGACGCCGCAACGCCCGGCTCCGCTTTACGTCGAGACGCTCGAGAACTGCGTCGACCGGATAATTGCCCGCGCCGGCTGCCGCTTGGTCGTCGGCACGCCGCTCGGCATCGGCAAGCCGAATCCGCTGCTCAATACGCTCTACCGCCGCGCGGTCGCGCAGCCGGCGCTCGAGCTGACCCTGGTTACCGCACTGTCCCTCGGGCGGCCGGTGCCGCGAAACGAGCTCGAGCGGCGTTTTCTCGAGCCGTTCAACCAGCGGCATTTCGGCAACTATACCGAGCTCGAGTACCTCGCCGCGTTGCGCAGTGGCGAACTGCCGCCGAACGTCCGCGTCTCCGAGTTTTATTTCGTGTCGGGCCAGTGCCTCGGCGTCGAAGCCGCGCAGCGCCACTATGTGAGCAGCAACTACACGCACGTCGCACGGGACATGATGGATGCGGGACTGAACGTCATCCTGCAGCTCGTCGCCCGGCAGCAACGGCCGGAAGGCCTGCGCTTCAGCCTGGGATCGAATCCGGATCTGACCCTGGACGTCGTCGATGCCGCGCAGGCTCGCCAGCAGCGCCCGTTCGTCGTGGCCCAGGTGAGCGAACACCTGCCGTTCATGCACGGCGACGCCATCGTCGAGCCGTCGTTCTTCGATCTGGTGCTCGACTGCCCGGCAATCGATTTCGAGCCCTTCGCAGTGCCGAAGGCGCCGGTCAGCACTGCCGACTACATGATCGGCATTCATGCGAGCGCGCTCATGCGGGACGGGGGCACGCTGCAGGTCGGCATCGGTTCGCTCGGCGACGCGTTCGTCTATGCGACGCAGTTGCGCCATGAGCACAATGCGACCTGGCGCGAACTGGTCTCGGCCGCAGGCATGTCCGAACAGGCCAAGTCGCTGATGAGCGAAATCGGCGGCACGGACCCGTTCGACGAGGGGCTGTACGGCGCGAGCGAAATGTTCATGGACGGCTTCATGGAACTTTACGAGAGCGGCATCCTGAAGCGCCGCGTCTACGACGACGAAGCCATCCAGGACTGCCTGAATCGGGGCCGGGCGACCGAAGACATCTCGCCGGCGTGGCTCGACTGCCTGCTCGAGCGCGGCGCGATCTCGCCGGTGCTTACCGGCAGCGACATCGACTACCTGCGCCGATTCGGCATTCTCCGGTCGGAGCTTCGCTATACCCGGGACCGGCTCGAGCTGTCGGACGGCAGCACGTTCTCACCGAGCCTGGCCGATGCGCCGAATCGCGAGGGCATCGAGCGGTTCTGTCTCGGGTCGCGGCTCGCCAACGGCGTTCTCATGCACGGCGCGTTCCTGCTCGGCTCGAAAGAATTTTATGCTGCGCTCGCGAATCTCGGCGAAGAGGAGCACCGGGGTTTCTGCATGACGCGCGTCAGCAAGGTCAATCAGCTCTATGGCGACCAGCCGCTCGAGATCCTGCAACGGCGCGACGCACGGTTCATCAATTCGGCCATGAAAATGACGCTGCTCGGCGCCTCGGTCTCGGACGGGCTGGACAACGGGCAGGTCGTGAGCGGCGTAGGTGGCCAGTATAATTTCGTCGCCATGGCGCATGCCCTGCCGGACGGGCGCTCTATTCTCATGTTTCGCAGCACACGCGGCCACGGGCGTTCGCTCGAATCGAACGTGGTATGGAATTACGGTCACGTCACCATACCGCGCCATCTGCGCGACATTGCCATCAGTGAGTACGGCGCAGCAGACCTGCGCGGCCGAACCGATGAGGCCTGTATGGCCGCTATGCTGAACATCGCCGATTCGCGATTCCAGCCCGAGCTGCTGCGTCAGGCAAAACGCGCCGGCAAGCTCGCGAAAGACTATCGAATACCCCGGGACTGCACCCGAAACCTGCCTACCGGGCTCGAGAAAAAGCTCGAGCCCTTCCGGGACAGGGGCTTGTTCGGCGCGTTTCCGTTCGGCTCGGACTTCACGGCAGAGGAGCAGGCCCTGGCGCTGGCGCTGAAGCGCCTCGACGCCCGATTTGCCAGCCCGATCGGAAAGGCCAGGGCATTCGCTCGAGCGCTCATGCCCGGCAGATTATCGCCGCAGACGATGCGATGCCTGCATAGAATGGGGCTGGCACAGCCCGCTGGCCTGCGCGAGCGAATCCTGCGCGGACTGCTCGCCAGCGAGCTGGAATAGAAATGAAAAGGGGGACCTTCCTGATTTTCTGACAGGTGAAGAATTTTTCGCAGTCCTCGTAACCATTCAGACAATCAGGAATGTCCCCTTTTCCCTATCCTGAGGGAATTCCCCCGCCTTGCCTGAAGATTTCCCCGGCTCCACCGGGACTGCTGCGGCGTGATTTACTCCGTGCATGGTACGTCAACGTTCAGGGAAGGGTACAACCATGCGATTCACACATGTCTTAAACACATGGCTGACAGGCCTCTGTCTGAGCCTGTTACTGGCCCTGCCCTGCGTGGTGGGTGCCGCAACCATCGGCGACAGTCTCCAGCGGAAGCTCGCCGGACTCGGACCGACTGAGGTTGCCGAGGTCATCGTCAGCTTCGAGGACGAAGGCCCGTTGACGCTCGCGCAGCTCGGTGCCCTGGAGGGTCTCGGCCTGACCGGCATTCACTTCCAGGCCCTGCCGATCGCCGGCGTGCTCGCCACGCCCGCTCAGGTGGAAGCGCTTGCCGGGCTCGACGGCGTACGCTCCGTTTGGCTCAACGAGGCGCTCGAATACGACAACCAGAACGGCACCGCGATGACGGGCGTCGACAAGCTACGTACGGACCAGAATCTGCGCAGCAACGGACTGCCGGCCTCGGGCAAGGGCATCGGCGTGCTGATCAACGACTCCGGCGTCGACGGCAACCACCCGGATCTCAAGTATCCCGATCATGTCGTGCAGAACGTGCTGGGGCAGGTCAACCTGCATGCCCAGGATGCGCTGTTGCCCATCACTTACGTCGAGGACGTGCCGGATACCGATATCGCCGGGGGCCACGGTACGCACGTTTCCGGCACCATCGGCGGCACAGGAGCAGCCGCGGGCGGCAAGTATGAAGGCGTCGCCCCGGGGGCGGACCTCATCGGTTACGGTTCAGGCGCCGGCTTGTTCATTCTCGACACCATCGGCGGCTTCGATTACGCGCTGGTCAACCAGGTCCGCTACAACATTCGCGTCGTGTCGAACTCCTTCGGCAATCCGTCCGACACCGGCACCGATTTCAATCCCGACGATCCGACCAATATCGCCACCAAACGCCTCGCCGATCGCAACATCGTCATCGTCTTCTCGGCCGGCAACTCAGGATCCGGCGAAAACACGATCACCGGCAATTTCAAGAAGGCGCCCTGGGTCATCGTGGCCGGCGCGGGCGACAGCCGAGGCGCACTGGCCGACTTCTCGTCGCGCGGCAAACGCAACGGAGGCGGTCAGGTGACGGTCGACGGTGAGACTTTCACCTGGTACGACCGGCCGGCTATCGTCGCGCCGGGCGTCGACGTGATTTCCGCGCAGGCCAAATCGGATGCGCTCGGAGTCGGTGAAGACCTGCCCCCCGCCGAAGATGCCTTCTACAGCATCAAAAGCGGTACTTCGATGGCGGCGCCGCATACCTCCGGCATCGTGGCCTTGATTCTTGAAGCCAATCCCGCCCTGCATTGGAGCGGGGTGCGAGCGATCCTCGAAAACACGGCGACCAATATGCCGGGTTATGAGGATTGGGAAGTCGGTGCCGGCTATGTGAACGCGCATGCGGCCGTGGCCGCGGCTGCGGGCGCGCGCGACGACTACGGGCTGCTGCCCATCCTGAATCGTCAGTTCAATTCCGAAGCCAGGGTGAGCCGGCAGGAGGGCCCGAGCTTCGATCTGTTCTTCACGCCACTCAACAGCCCTGCGGCTCAATCGGACGTCGAGACCTTCAGCGTTCCACAAGGGCTGGCCACGGTCTCGGCCACCGCCAACGTCAGTGACAACACCGTGGCCATCGTGATCACCGATCCGAACGGCAACCGCTACGGCTCGGCGATCTCGCTGCCGCTTCTCGGCCCGAGCATCGGTGTCACCGCGCCCGCGGTCGCCGGTGACTGGACCATCAAGATTCGCGGCATCGGCTCGGTCTCGGGCGTCGCGCTCGATCCGCTCGGTCTCGGCAACGGCACGGCCGTACCGGACACGATCCATGTCAATACGAGCTTCATCCGCGTCGACGGCTTCTCCGGCCTGCAGGACATCAAGAGCCATCCCGCGCGGGGCATCATCGAGCAGGCCATCAGCGAGCGTCTGGTCGATGCGCGGTCCGGCGGCTCGTATAAGCCTGATGCCCTGATCACGCGGGGCGAGCTGGCCAATTACATGACGCTCGGCACGGGCATCCGCCAGTTCCGCCCGACGGACGGCAGCAACAGCCTGTCGGACGCCTCGGGGCTCATACTCGCGGCAGCCGAAGCGGTGACCGCGCGAGGCGGACCGCTGCGCGATCTCAATCACGTGCAGACTGCCACCGTGCAGCCTGCCGCACCGCGCAAGTACGCTCCGGGTGGAACGGTGCCGCGCGCCGGGCTGGCCCGCGCGATGGTGCAGGCGCTAGGTCTCGAGTCGGTGGCGGCGCAGATCGCGGCGCAGCTCGATGGCCCGATCACGGTCGCATTCAAGGATGAGCGAGTGCCGCTGGAGGACGATGCCGAGGTACCGGACGCATTGCGCGGGCACGTGCAGCTCGCCCTCGACCTGCAGATCATGCGCGCCGAGTTCAGCCTGGAGCAGGGTCCGTTCGACCTGGAGCCGACCATCAAGGCGCACTTCCGCCCGCTCAGCGCCGAAACGCGGGCCGGCTACGCCTTCGCCGCCGTGAACTGGCTGGACCGCTTCCGTCAGGCTTCCGCGAAGTGAAATAAGAACGGCCGGATCCGACCCCCCCGGGATCCGGCAGGACTGGCCCGGTCTCATGAGAGACCGGGCCTTTTTTATCGACTCGAAACCACCGTCTCAGTTGCCCCGCGCTGTCCGATAGTAAAACGGCATGCGCAGCTCCTCGCCCGTGGCGCGGTGCTTCGCCCTCGCATACCACATGATTTCCTCACCGACGATTCTCATCTTCCGGCCGTCTCCGCTGGTCCTGACATTGAAAATCCACGAAGCCATTCGCGGGCACGGCCACGGAAAAGATTTGCTGGCCGCTCCCGGGACTCGCTGTGAAGATCACGCGGAAGCCCGCACGATACAGGCGCCGGTTGTCCTGGACTTTCAGATCGTAGGTGCCGCCGCCATGCCCTGTGACATCGCGCAGGCGGACTCGATGATCACGAATCACGATGCCTGAACCTTTGGCGACCGGAACCACGCCATAGCTCACACTCGGGATCAGGACTTCGAGGTTCCCGCCCGTCTGACTGTTGACCTGGTTGCGCCGCGGGTTGTACTCGTTGGGCATCCTGTCGAACAGGGTCGTCGGCGGCAAGTGTACCGCAATGTGGCATAAATGTCACTATATTAGTGAAGGATCAATAGTATCGGTTTCGGAGCCTCACTGTCGGAGCACTGGATGCGAAGGAACGAGCCACAGGCTCCCGAAAGCGGCTGGCAATCCAGCCCTGCGTCCCATCGGCGAGCGCCACGCGGGTCCACTGTCCCGCTATTGCGCGGGCGTGCACAAGCGTACCGCGTTCGATCTGCTGCAGCACCGGCGCCTGCCCATCGGGCAACCCGCGGACATTCAATCGCGAGGCGGTGACGCGGACCTCGTGCGCCTCGAATCCCGCATCGGCGGCTGTCTCCGCGAGCTGCCACGAGCGCAGCAGGGGCAGCGGGTCGATGGCGCCGCTGCGCCGGCGGTAGACCCCGAAATGCAGGTGCGGCGCGGTGGTGCGCGCATTGCCGGTATTGCCGATGTAGCCGAGCACGTCACCGGCATCGACGCGCGCATAAGACGACACCGCAAAGCTGTCGAGATGCGCGTAATAATACGAAGCGCCCCGGCTGCGCAGCCAGACCGTCTTGCCACCGAGCCGGGATTCGCGCGGTGTCGCCAGGCCGCCGGCGACTGCCAGCACGGGCGTCCCGCGCGGCGCGAAGATGTCGACGCCTTCGTGCTGCCGGCGCCCGCCGTCCCTGGCATCGCCGAAGAAGCTCATCACGGCGGTGATGTCGTGCTCCTGTACAGGGAATGGCCATACCGCCTCGATTTCCACCTCGAGCCGGTAGGCGGACGCCGCCAGAAGCTCAGGCTGCAGCCGCAGCAGATACCGGCCGGAGGCGGGAATCTCGAATCGCAGCTCCGTCGACTCCGCGGGCAGCGAATCCAGCTTGCGCCATTCGGTCGGCGCGGCATCGGCGCCCGGAAACGCCTGGAAGAAGTCTGCGAACAACCGCGGCTTCGGCCCCGCGGCGGTACTGACGGTCACGACGAGCTGCTGGTTCTCGACGGCCTCGAAGGCGAACGCCTCGGCGCGCGGTCGATGTGCGAGGAATGCGCCCTGTTCGCCGAACGGCAGCTCGATGGCGAGCGGCGCCTGCAAGGCCTGCCCTGCGGCCTCGAGCCACTGACTGCCGAGCAGCGTGCCGGCAAGTCCGCTCTTGCGCAGACTGTCTGCATAAGCCGCGTGCGACTCGAGGGTCAGCTCACCTTCTGGCGGCTGCTGAGCCGTACAAGCCGTGAGAATTGCCGCAGCGGCGGCGTATGTCCACAATCGCATGTCCCAGACCTTTCGTTTGAAGCCGGAGCTGCGCCTCGGCGTTTATCGCCCCTGCTGCTTTGAGCGTCACCGGCCGGAGAAATTCGATCGGCGCGAGCCGGGCATCGGATCAGGGCGCGGTGCTTTCGGCGCAATGCTCTTCGCGGACTCGCAGCGCCTCCGGCATCCATTCCTCGAAGTTGCCGATGCGCGTTGCGGGATTCGGATGTGTAGAGAGAAATTCCGCCGGCGCCTCGCCGCCTTCCGCCATCCGTTCCCACAGCGCCGGCGCTTCGGTGGGATCGAAACAGGCACGTGCGACGTAAAGCAGCCCGATGTAATCGGCTTCGGATTCGTGTTTACGCGAGAACGGCATCAGCACGCCATATTGCGCGCCGACGCCGAGCGCTCCCATGACCATGCGCTGCGTCTGGATGTCCATTTCGCCCATCGCAACGCCGACCGCAAGCGCGCCGTATTGCGTGAGTTTCTGATGCGCCATGCGCTCCGCGCCGTGACGCGCAATCGCGTGAGCAATCTCGTGGCCCATCACGACGGCCAGAGCATCGTCGTTGCCGGCGACGGGCAGAAGCCCCGTGAACACCGCGACCTTGCCACCCGGCAGCGCGAACGCATTGACCTGCTCCGAATCGATGACATTGAACTCCCACTCGAAGCCCGGATCCTCGGCAACGGCAGCCAGGCGCCGGCCGATCATGCGTACCGTTTCGACCGCCTCGCCGCCCTGCACGACATCGGCCTGGCCCAGGATTTCCCGGTACGACTGCAAACCGAGCGCGGCTTCCTGCTCCGGGCTGATATCGACGAGCTGCGAGCGGCCCGTGACCGGCACGTTTTCCTGGTGCGTGAAGTAATAGACGGCGAAAAAGCCGCCGAAAATCAGCAGCGGCCAGAGCCGCAGGCGACCGCTACGCGAGCGCAAGAACCGATTCACGGGCATACGGGATAATCCGAGGTTGGGGGTTGAATCCAGGCCGGGCGTGGCTACCGATTATGTTACGCCTCAACCCGCTGCCGAGCCAAACTCGTATTCGACGAGCTCGGCCCGGCTCTTGACCTCGCCGTCTTCCCGTTGCTCGATGCGCACCGGCAGATAGTGAAGGTCCGGCGCGCACTGCAGAACGATCGCCTTGCGCCCGTCATCCGAGGTGTAGCTCACTTCCACGACGGAAAACTCGCCCGCCGGCGTTTCGGCCGTGCCGGCATCCCCCACCTCTATCGAGTAATGCTTCGCTTTTGCGCGATCGAAAACCGTGTAAGCCTCGACCTCGCGGCCGTGGGCCAGGTCGCTCATGATGGCGACCTGCAGCAACAGCCGATCCACCGTCAGTCCGTCCAGCCCGGTTTCCACCGGTTGGCCACGGTATGAGCCCGTGACCTCGCCAGCCGCCCAGTCGAAAACGTAATGAGCATCCCGGTTTTCGCTGATCGTATCGACGAGGTCGTATTCGAGCGGCCGAACCTGGCCGCCGCCATATTCGAAACGGCTCGTCTCGGCCAGCACGCCGCGCTTGAACAGGCTCACGAAACCTGTGGGTTCGAGCTCGGAGTGATACACGAGAGCGCCATCGCGGCGTTCGAAGACGAGCCGCATTTCGCCACGCGCGACGCTGACGCGAACCTTGTAGACCGCTTCGAACTCCGGAACGCCGAGATCGGCCGATGCCACGGCAGGCACGACGAGTTGCAGCGGCATCGACAAAGCCAGAATGCGCATGAAAACGTGCATGTCGCGCTCAACGAAGGGGGTATTCAGCCGACGGCGGAGAATCGGGGTCAGACAGAAAACGGGGTCAGACCCCTCTTCAAAACGGGGTCAGACCCCGTTTTCTGTCTGCGTTTTCTGTCTGTTACCTGTTCCTGCAACCTGTTACCTGAGTGGCGGAGAGGGTGGGATTCGAACCCACGTGGGGCGTAAGCCCCCAACCGATTTCGAGTCGGTGCCGTTATGACCGCTTCGGTACCTCTCCAGGGAAAAAGGACCTGGTTCACGTATCGGATCGGTCGCGCCAGGTAGCATAATTCTACACTATGAGCGGGAGCCTATCTCATCGTTTCACGCGGCCGCGACGGCGGCCAGATTCGTTCAGAGCTAGACACGAGGAGCGCAGTTTGCTCATTGCAAATAAGCGACGAGTAACACCGCTCTGGGCGAATCTGGCCCCGTCCCGAAGGCTGACGGTTTGAGAGCCCTCGTCATCGTCATTGCAGGCTTGCTGGTCGGGACCTGTTCCGAGCGTCTCACGCTGCTGGAGGAGGTGCGAGCGACGGGAGAGTTGCGTGTAGTTACGCGCAACAGCCCCACGGCTTATTACCTCGGCCCCGAATCGCCCCTCGGGCCGGAATACGAGTTGGCCTCGCGCTTCGCCGGGTACATCGGCGTCGAACTGACGATGTATCCGGCAGACAGCCTCAGCGACATTCTGCCCGAGGTCATGAGCGGCCGCGCGCATCTCGCCGCAGCCGGTCTGACCGTCACCGAGCCACGCCGCAAGCTGGTCGACTTCGGCCCACCCTATCAGGAGATCACCCAGCATCTCGTCTACCGGCTCGGCAGCGGTCGTCCGCGCCGCATCGAGCAGGTCATAGGCGGCCACATCGAGGTCGTCGCCTCGAGCAGCCATGCCGAGACGCTGGAGGGGCTCAGGCCGAGATACCCGGAGCTCGCCTGGGTCGAGAATCCGGGCGTCGAAAGCGAAGAGCTGCTGTTTCGCGTAGCGGAAAGGGAGATCGACTATACGGTCGCCGATTCCACCGAGTTCTCGATCAGCCGCAATTTCCATCCCGAGATTCGCGTCGCCTTCGACCTCAAGGAAGGCGACTTCATCGCCTGGGCATTCCGCGAGGACGATGGCGACGACAGCCTGCGTTATGCCGCGCATCGTTTTTTCGCGAAACTGCAGAGCAGCGGGGAGCTCGGCCGTATTCTCGAGCGTTACTACGGGCACATCGACGAATTCGATTACGTGGGGACGCGCGCATTCCTGCGCCATGTCGAGACGCGGCTGCCGCAATACCGGCACATGTTCGAGGAAGCAGCCGCGGCGACCGGCATCGTCTGGCGCCTGCTCGCCGCCATCGGTTACCAGGAATCGCACTGGAACCCGGAAGCGATGTCGCCGACCGGCGTGCGCGGCATCATGATGCTCACGCTCGCGACGGCCGACCAGGTCGGCGTCGACGACCGCATCGATCCGGAATCCAGCATCATGGGTGGCGCGCGCTACTTCGAGGTCATGAAGGAACGGCTGCCGGAACACATCGGCGAGCCGCAGCGCACCTGGCTGGCGCTCGCCGCCTACAACATCGGTTACTGGCATCTTCAGGATGCGCGTCACCTGGCGGAGATGCGCGGTCAGAATCCCGACGCCTGGGCGGATATCAAGACCAGTCTGCCGCTCCTCAGCCAGAAAAAGTGGTACAGCCAGGTCAAGTACGGTTATGCACGGGGCTGGGAGCCCGTGCGCTACGTGGACAATATCCGCAGCTATTACGACACGCTGCTGTGGATCACCTCCGACGAGCAGTGGGCGCGCCCTGAGCCCGGCGAGCAGCCCGAGGAAGAAGTGATCGTCGAGAGCGACGACAGCCCTGCGAACGCTGAAGGTTAACAGGCTGTTGAAAAACTCCGTTTTCAACAGCCTGTTATGCGATGCAGGGATGCATCGCCATTTTCGAGAACCACAAGTTCTTGAAAATGCTCGCAATCCGAAAATCGCAATTTTCGGATTGCAGAGTTGAAAAAGCCATGGATGGCTTTTTCAACAACCTGTTAGGCAGAGCAGGTTTCGGC
>JACDCP010000044.1:0-13009 GCA_013817465.1 Gammaproteobacteria bacterium
CGCATGGTGTTCGCGATCGTCCTTATCGCGGAGCTCGTCGCCATTATCCTGACGCTGGCGCGGCATGGCTCCGCCGCCGCGTTCTTCCCCGACCTCGCGCGCACCTCACTGTTCCTGTTGTGGATTGCCCTGACGAGCGCGGCACTGCTCTGCTCGGCGCGGCCCGGGCTGGCGCATTTGAGCGTGGCGGGCGCTGCCGCGCTCAGCTTCGCGCTGCTGCTGGTCAGCACGGTGCTCGTCTCCGAGGCTGCGTGGTGGCTCGGCCGCTACTGGCACGGCATCGATCCGGCCGGCTTCCGCGGACTATTTCCTGAACGCCACGGCCGCTTTCTCGCCGCCAATCTCGCGATCAGCACGATCGTCAGCGCGCTCATCCTGCGCTATTTTTACGTCGCGCACGAGTGGAAGCGCAATGTGCAGATGGAGGCGCGCTCGCGCATCCATGCGTTGCAGGCGCGCATCCGCCCGCACTTCCTGTTCAACAGCATGAACACCATCGCGGCCCTGACGCGCACCAGCCCGGCGCGCGCCGAGGAGGCGGTCGAGGATCTCGCCGACCTGTTTCGCGCCACGCTCAGGGACGCGCAGGAACCGATCCGGCTCAAGGAAGAGCTCGAGGTAGCGCGCATCTATCAACGCATCGAGCAACTGCGTCTCGGTGAGCGCCTGCAGGTCGAGTGGCACGTGGCGACGCTGCCGATGCGTGCGCGCGTGCCGAGCCTGATCGTGCAGCCGCTCCTCGAGAATGCGATTTATCACGGCATCGAGCCGCTGCCCGGAGGCGGCACGGTGATCGTTGCGGGCTGCCTGCGCGACGGTCGCATTCAACTCAGCGTATCCAATCCGGTGCCGGCCGATTCCGGCCAGAGCGAACGCGAAGGCAATCGCCTCGCGCTGGCCAATATCCGCGAGCGATTGCAGCTCAGCTACGGCGCGCGCGCGCGTTTGGACGTGGAGCGCGGCGCAAGCGACTATCGGGTCACGCTCGAGTTTCCGCACGTCGAGGACGCGGGGTGAACGTGCTGATCGTGGACGACGAGCCGCCTGCGCGCGAGCGGCTGACACGTCTGCTCGAGGAGCTGGAAGGCTGGTCCGTGATCGGCGAAGCGCATAACGGCCAGGAGGCCGTCGATTTCTGCGCGCGTCAACGGCCGGACGTGGTACTCATGGATATACGCATGCCCGGCATGGACGGCGTCGAGGCCGCGCGGCATCTGAGCGTGCTGGAGCAGCCGCCGGCCGTCATTTTCACCACGGCCTACGACGAATACGCCGTGGATGCTTTCGAGGCACAGGCAATCGGCTATCTGTTGAAGCCGGTGCGCCGCCCGCGGCTCGAGCGTGCGCTCCTGCATGCCGCCAGGCTGACGCGCCCGCAGCTCACGGGGCTCAACGCCCCTGGCACGAAACCGCGCGGTCACATCTGTGCGCGGGTACGCGATGAATTGCGGCTGATCCCGATCCGCGACGTGCTGTACTTCACCGCCGACCAGAAGTACGTGACCGTGCGCCACAAGCGCGGCGAGGAACTCATCGATGAGTCGCTCAAGGATCTGGAACAGGAATTCTCGGCGAGCTTCGCGCGCATTCATCGCAACGCGTTGATCGCCATCGCCCACCTCGACGCTGTGGAGAGGACCGGCGACGGTGGCTACGTCGCGCGCATGAAAGCCTGCGATGTGCAGCTTGCCGTGAGCCGCCGCCAGGCGGGAGAGCTGCGCAAGCGGTTGCGCCGGCAATGAGCGCGGCAGCCGGCGCAGCGGGCCGGAAAGCCATCCGCATTGCCACGCGCGCAAGCAAGCTTGCACTCTGGCAGGCGGCTCATGTGCGCGATCGCCTCTGCATCGCGCATCCGGGGCTGCGCATCGAACTCGCGCCTATGTCCACGCAGGGCGATCGCCTGCCGGGCGCGAGTCTCGCCTCGCTGGGTGGCAAAGGTCTGTTCGTCAAGGATCTCGAAACGGCGATCATCGAGGGACGCGCCGAGATGGCCGTGCATTCGATGAAGGATGTGCCCGCCGAGCTGCCTGCGGAGTTCGCCATCGGTGCCGTGCTGGAGCGCGCCGATCCGCACGATGCATTCATTTCCAACCGCTATGAGAATCTCGCTGCGCTGCCTGCTGCGGGACCGCTCGGCAGCTCGAGCCTGCGCCGCCAGAGCCAGCTCAGGCGGCTGCGGCCAGGACTCCGGATTCAGCCGCTGCGCGGCAATGTGGACACACGTCTGAGGCGTCTCGACGAGGGAATGTTCGCCGCGATCGTGCTGGCAACCGCAGGCCTCGAACGGCTGGGCCTCGCCGGCCGCATCACGGAAGTCCTTTCGCCGGACATCTGTCTGCCCGCAATCGGACAGGGCGTCATCGGCATCGAATGTCACGCCGACGATGAGGACATCTGCGAGCTGCTTAGCTGCCTCGAGCACGCATCGACACGTTCTTGCCTCATCGCCGAACGGGCATTCGCGGCGGCGCTCGGCGCAAGCTGTCTGTCACCGATCGCCGGCCATGCCGAGGTCGTTGCGGACAAACTGAGGCTGCGCGGCTATATCGGCCTGCCCGACGGCAGCCGAGCGGTCAATGGCGAGCGGACCGCGGCGCGCAGCGATGCAATCGATATCGGCCGCGCGCTCGCCGAAACGCTGCTCGCCGTCGGCGGCGCCGAAATCCTGCGCGAATGCGATGCGCTTTGAGTCGCCTGAACGGCGTTTGCAGGATATCGGCGTGCTGGTCACGCGGCCCGCGCCGCAGGCGGTGGCGCTCTGCCGGATGCTCGAGGCCGAGGGCGCGAGGGCCATCTCATTTCCGACGGTGACGATCGGGCCGGCGCCGGATCTCGTCACATTGCGCGATAAATTGCGTGCCATCGAGCCAATCGGTCTGGCAATCTTCGTGAGTCCGAACGCCGTCGAGCACGGCGCGGCGCTCGTGCGCAAGCTGGCGATCCAGCCGCGGATTGCGGCCATCGGCCCTTCGACAGCCGGCGCGCTCGAGGCAGCCGGCCTTCGCGTCAATGTACGCCCCGCTCTCGGCTATACGAGCGAAGATCTGCTCGCCGAGCCGGCGCTCGAGCGCATCGCCGGTCTGCGCGTTGCGATCCTGCGCGGCGGCGAAGGGCGCGAGCTGCTGGCGGCCGAGCTCACGAGCCGCGGCGCGGATGTGCATGCATTCGATGTTTACGCGCGCCGGCTGCCCTATGTAAACGAGCACGATGCCGCTAAACTGACGGCGCGCTGGCGACACAGGGAAATCGACATCATCATCGCGACGAGCGTGGAGACGCTGGCCAATCTGCACAAGCTGCTCGGCCGTGACGCGACAGACTTCATACTTCGAACGCCGGTCGTGACCTCGAGCGAGCGGGTCGGCCGTGCGGCGCTTCGCCTGGGGCATCGCCTGCCCTGCCTCATCGCTGCCGGTCCGGACGCGCGCTCGCTCGTCGCAGCGTTGATCGACTGGCGCACGCGCAATGCTGAGAAATCCGATGACCGACGAAAAGACTGAAAAGCCGCCCCTGCCTGCCAGCGCAAATGATGCGGAGGCAGAGCGCGCGGAAGAGTCGCCGGTCGGGCCGGAATCTGTCCCCTCCCACGATACGGAGAGCGTAGGCCCGATGCCGCCTGCGGCCAAGGAAGTTCCGCGCCAACGTCCCTCGCGTCTTGCGCCGCTCGCGGTGCTTCTGGCGATTCTCGCCCTGCTCGCCGCAGCGTTCGTGTGGTGGGAGGCCGAGCGTGCGGCCGCCGGACGCGACCAGGCGGCAGCCGCGCTCGACGGGACTCTGGCGCAGGTCCGCAGCGCGCTCGAGAATCAGGCCAGCGTGCTCGAGCAGCTCGCGCGCCGGGATGACCAGCTCGAGGGATCGATCGCAGGGCGTGCCCGCGACACCGCCGAGCTAGATACCCGGCTGCGCGCTGCCGAGCGGGCGCTGCAAGAGCGCAGCGGTCTGTCGAGCGCCGCCCGCGAAGCGCTGGCTCGCACCGAGATCGAGCAATACCTGCGCATGGCCAATCGCGCCACGCAGCTCGCTCGCGATCCGGCAATGGCGCTCGCGGCCTTGCGCGTGGCGGACGACCGTCTGCGCGAGCTGGATGATCCGGCGTTGCTGCCCGTGCGCGAGCAGGTGACTGCGGAAATGGATGCGCTCGAAGCGCTGCCCAAGCTCGACGTGGAGGGCATCGCCCTGCGCCTGGGCCGCATGGCGGCCCGTGTCGACGATCTCCCGCTCGACTCGCAAATTGAGCGGACCGGGGTTGCAATCGGCGGCGAATCCGCGGTGGAGCCCGGATTCTGGAGCCGGACCTGGGCTGCGGTGCGCGGGGCGCTGACGAGCCTCGTCAGCGTGCGCCGATCCGACGAGCAGGTCACGCCGCTGCTTGCACCTGACCAGCAGTTTTTCCTGCGGCAGAATTTGCGCCTCGAGCTCGAAACTGCGCGCCTCGCGGTGTTGCGCGGCGACGCCGCCAACTATGCCCGAAGCCTGCGCAACGCCCGCGAGTGGCTGACCGGACATTTCGATGACAGTCGAGCGGGCGTCGCACGCATGGTGAACACTCTCGAGAATCTCTCCCGCGTCCAAGTCGAACCGGACTTGCCCGACATTTCCGGATCGCTCGAGGCGCTCCGGGACGCCCGCGAAGATAGCGTGCCGTAAGTGAAAGTCGGCGTCCTCATCATCGCGGCCTTGCTCGCCGGCGCTTTCGGCGCGCACTGGTTGACGGCGGACAAGGGCTACGTGCTCATCAATCTGCGCGGTTACATTATCGAGATGTCCGTGCCGGCGCTGCTCGTGATTCTCGCGCTGGTCTATCTGACCATCCGGCTCGCCGTCCGGCTGCTCCTGGCGCCACGCCGGCTCGGCGAAGCTGCCGGCCGCTACCGCGCGCGCAAAGCGCACGACGTATTCGCGCGCGGCCTCATCGAAATGGCGGAAGGGAATTTTTCGAAGGGCGAGCGACTCGTGACGCGCGGTGTGCGCCGGAGCGACACACCAGTCGTGAACTACCTGGCGGCCGCGCGGGCTGCCCAGTCGGGCGGCGCCCCCGAGCGGCGCGATGCCTGGCTGAAGATGGCCTACGAGCAGGCGCCCGACGAAGCCGACGCCGTGCTGATCACCCAGGCGGAGCTGCAGATCGAAGACGGCCAGCATGAACAGGCACTCGCCACGCTGCGCCGGCTCGACGAGCGCTCGCCGAAACAGGCGCGCGGCCTTGCCCTGCTCGGCGCCCTGTACGCCAAGCTCCGCGACTGGGACAATCTGCGCGCGCTGCTGCCCCGGCTGGCCACGCGGCGGGCGGTGAACGCCGAGATACTCGATGAGTGGACTATCCAGGTGCATCGACATACGCTCGAGACGGCGCCGGTCGATGCATCCCGCATCGAGGCACTGTGGCGGTCCGTGCCGCGCGCTTATCAGCAGCGCCCTCCCGTGCTCGCCGCATATGCCGGTACGCTGGCGCGCAGCGGGCAGACGGCAGTGGCCGAGAAGATGTTGCGCAAGAGCCTCCAGGGCCACTGGGACGGCGCGCTCGTTTTGTTGTATGGCGACCTCGAAAGCGAAGACCCGAGTGCACAGCTACGGCAGGTCGAGGAATGGCTGAAGTCGCGCGGCGATGACCCGGACCTGTTGCTCGCGGCAGCGCGCGTCGCAATGCGCAGCGAGCTGTGGGGTAACGCGCGCAGCTATCTCGAGTCGAGCATCGCAATCCAGCCGCGTGCCCTGGCCTGGCAGCTCTATGGACGTCTGCTGGAAACGCTCGGCGAAACCGACCACGCCGCAGCCGCGTTTCGTTCGGGGCTCGCCCTGGCCACGCACCGGCCCGAAGATCGTCTGCCCGCCCTGACCGGCCCACTGCACGACACCGCTGCCTGATCGGCTGCCGGTGAAAACGGGGACATTCCTGATTTCCCACGAAGGAAATCAGGAATGTCCCCATTTTTGCGAGCGCATGCGTGCCAGCACGTCCGGCGCGTAATCGAATGAGTCGAAGAACAGGCGCGTCGCTTTCAGGCCGCGCGCAGGAAACTCGCGCTGGCCGGCCTCGATCATTGCCGGCGGCCCGCTCATGTATACATCGCAACCCGCCAGACTCGTATAATCCTGGAGCATTGCGGCATGCACGAAACCCGTACGGCCGGCCCCGTGATCCGCGGGGGCAGGCTCGGATAGCACGGGTGTGAAACGGAATCGCGCATGCGATTCCGCCCAGGCCTCGACGAGGGCAAGCTCATACAGGTCGCGCCGCGCCCGTGCACCCCAATAGAGATGCATCGATCGCTCATCGCCGGCCTCGAATGCCTGTTGCAGCATGCCTTTGAGCGGCGCGAAGCCGGTGCCGCCGGCTATCAGCACCGATTCCCGTCCGGCCGCCTCGCGCCAGAAGAAGCCTCCCAGAGGGCCTTCCAGGCGCAGCAGGGCCTTCGGCTGCAGGGCTGTGAACACGCGTTCGGTGAACTCTCCTCCCGCCACGCGGCGCACATGGATTTCGAGCACATTGCGCCCATCCGGCGGGTTGGCGATCGAAAAGCTCCGCCGCCTGCCGTCCGCGAGCAAAATGTCCACATATTGACCGGCGAGGTAGCGAAACGGCTCGACCGACGGCAGCTTGAGCCAGAGCGCCATGACGTCATGCGTGAGCTGTCGCATCTCCTGCACACGGCACGGCAGACGCCTGATGTGGATGTCGGCTGCCGATACGACCTCCTGCACCTCGACCGCAACAGTACCGAGCGGTTGCGCCCGGCAGAGCAATGCATAACCACCTGCCTCGTCTTCGCGCGTCAGGCCGAGCGGCCGGCCTCCGGGATAGCTGACCTCGCCCTCGACCAAGCGCGCACGACAGGCCATGCAGCTTCCGCCGCGGCAGCTATGCGGCAGGTTGAGCCCTGCGCCCAGCGCCGCAGCGAGGATGGACTCGCCGGGACGAACCGTGATGATGTTGCCGGACGGATGAATACGGACACGCTGGTCAGCCGTCATGCCGTGATTCCCGCGGAGGCACAGCCGGCAGGTTGAAACGAGTCGTGGGGAGCACAGCATCCCCTGGCGGGTTGAAACCTGCCCTACGATTCATTTCCTGGCGGCCAAAACTGCGCTGACCGAAATCGCCTTCCAATTAACGTGCATAGCACAGGCAGCCCCGCCCCGACCGCACCGGCGTTACAAATGATTCCGGCGGCGGTAGGCACGAACTTACTCGGCCGCAACGTCAGGGCTTGCTGCGGCGGCTGTGCAGCCACTCGATGATCGGATCCCACTGTTCCCAGTCGGGCCAGGCCAGATACTCCGGCAGCTCGAAGATGCCGATGCCGCGCGACCAGGCGCGAATGTAGTTCTGCGCATCGCGCAGGGCGGTGAGGTAGGGCACGCGCAGGTGCGTCAGGTAGTCGTCCAGCTCTTCGAAAATCAACGTGTTTTCGCGCACACGATTGCCGACGATGCCGATCCTGGCCTCTCTGCGCGACACCTTGCCGACGTCTTTCAGCTCCTGCACGAACTGCTTGCTCGCGTTCATGTCGATCGGCGACGGGAGCACCGGCACGATGATGCTCTCCGCACGCCCGACGAGCTCGGTGAGTTCCTTGCCATGCGAGCGGGCGGCGCGTCGATGATCACGTAGTCTGCGTTGCGCGGCAGGCTGCGCAGGCCGTCCTCGTAGGCGGCAATCGCATGCACCGCCGGATACTCCGGCGGCCTCAGCGCCGCCCAGTCGAGGCTCGAGCGTTGCGGGTCGAAGTCCGCCAGTGCCACGGCATAGCCCTCGCCGGCATAGTAACTGGCGAGGTTCGTTGCGAGGGTGCTCTTGCCGCAGCCGCCCTTCGCGTTCATGACCATGATGTGTCGCATGCCGCCTCCTCGGGGACATTCCTGATTTCCAGTTGCCAGCTCGAAACAAGGATTGTCCGATCAGCCTCGGAAATCAGGAGTGTCCCTGTTTCCTTCAATCCGTCTCGCGACTTCTCCCCACTATCGCGAGAGTATAGACGAGTCGTTCGCACCGCTACGAACGAGCTGGCCGAATGAATTCCGCCCTTGTATCTACAATCCGAGCTCCGGCCACAGCGTGTCGATGCGTTGCACGATCTCCTCACTCATGCGAATTGGCTCGCCCCAGGCCCGTGTCGTCTCGCCCGGCCACTTGCGCGTCGCGTCAAAGCCGAGCTTCGAACCGAGACCGGCGACCGGCGAGGCGAAGTCGAGATAGTCGATCGGCGTATTTTCGACGATAACCGTGTCGCGCGCCGGATCCATGCGTGTCGTCACTGCCCAGATCACGTCCGGCCAGTGGCGCACGTCGATGTCATCGTCGGTCACGATCACGAATTTGGTATACATGAACTGGCGCAGGAACGACCAGACGCCGAACATGACGCGCTTGGCATGGCCCGGGTATTGCTTGGCCATGCTCACCACCGCGAGCCGGTACGAGCAGCCCTCAGGGGGCAGATAGAAGTCGACGATCTCCGGAAACTGTCGCTTGAGGATCGGCACCAGCACCTCGTTGAGCGCGACGCCGAGCACGGCCGGCTCATCCGGCGGCCGCCCCGTGTAGGTGCTGTGGTAGATCGGGTCGTCGCGAAAACTCATGCGTGTGACCGTAAACACGGGAAATTCCTCGACCTCGTTGTAGTAGCCCGTGTGATCGCCGAACGGGCCTTCCGGCGCCGTGTCGCCGGACGCGATGTGCCCTTCGAGGACGATCTCGGCGCTCGCCGGCACTTCGAGATCCCCGCCGATGCAGCGCACGAGCTCGCTGCGGCCGCCGCGCAGCAGACCCGCGAACGCGTATTCCGACAGCGTATCCGGGATCGGCGTCACTGCTGCAAGCATGGTCGCCGGATCGGCGCCGAGCACGACCGCCACCGGAAACGGCTCGCCCGGATGCGCACGCTGCCAGTCGCGAAAGTCGAGCGCCCCGCCACGATGCGCCAGCCAGCGCATGATCACGCGATTCGGGCCCAGGAGCTGCTGGCGGTAGATGCCGAGGTTCTGCCGCGGTTTGTCAGGTCCGCGCGTGACGACCAGCCCCCAGGTGATGAGCGGTCCGGCGTCACCGGGCCAGCAGGTTTGCACCGGCAGCAGGCCGAGATTGACGTCGTCGCCCTCGACAACATTCGTCTGGCAAAGCGCGTTGCGCACGAGCTTCGGCGCCATGCTCAACACCTTGCGGAACACCGGCAGCTTCTCCCAGGCGTCACGCATGCCGGTCGGCGCCTCCGGCTGGCGCAACGCCGCGAGCAATTCGCCGACCTCGCGCAATGCCGCCACGGACTCCGCGCCCATGCCGAGGGCCACGCGCCCGGGTGTGCCGAACAGGTTGCCGAGCACCGGCATAACGTGACCGCGCGGATTCTCGAACAGAAGCGCCGGACCGCCGCGCTTCAGCGTCCGATCGCAGATCTCGGTCATCTCGAGCACCGGATCGACTTCGTGCACGATACGCTTGAGCTCGCCGCGGCTCTCGAGCTGCGCCATGAAATCGCGTAAGTCGCTATACTGCATCGGCTTTTCGAATACCCGGTTCATTCACTATAAGCTGAAATGGAACTGCGCTTCACCAAAATGCACGGCCTGGGCAATGACTTCGTCATCGCCGATGCGCCGCCCGGCTCCCCGCCGCCGTCCGCCGACACATTGCGCCGGCTCGCCAACCGCCGCACCGGCATCGGCTTCGACCAGTTGCTGCTGCTCGAACCACCGCGACGTCCGGACAGCGAAGTGTATTACCGCATCTTCAACCCCGACGGCGAGGAGGTCGAGCAATGCGGCAACGGCGTGCGATGTATCGCCCGCTTGCTGAGCGAGCGCGGCGGCACAGAGCATGCGAAAGGCGAAACCATGGCGCTGGACAGTGCCGGCGGCATCGTCCAGGCAAGGATCGGTCGTGACGGACAGATCTCGGTGAACATGGGCATACCGCGCTTCGCGCCGCGCGATATTCCCTTCGAGGCGACAACGGAAGCTTACATCTATACCATTGACGTCGCAGGCACCGAGCTCGAGATCGGGGCGGTCTCGATCGGCAATCCGCATGCGGTGCTCACGGTGCCGTCCGTGGATACCGCGCCCGTCGACCGCATCGGTCCGGCACTGGAGCGTCACTCGCGGTTTCCGCGGCGGACCAATGTCGGGTTCATGCAGATAATCGATGCCGAACACATCCGGCTGCGCGTGCACGAGCGCGGCACAGGCGAGACACGGGCCTGCGGCACCGGCGCCTGCGCAGCCGTTGCGGTCGGCCGCCGTCACGGTGTGCTTGGCGAAGAGGTTGCGGTCGATCTGCCCGGCGGGCGGCTCGCCATTCACTGGGAGGGCCCCGGCGAGCCGATCTGGATGACGGGCCCGGCGGAGAAATCATTCGAGGGAACCGTCGACATATGACCACACAGCACAAGCGCGGCGAGGCCTTCGAGGGCATCTCGGAGGATGCAGTGGCCTGGTACCTGCAGTCACATCCCGAATTCTTCGAGCGTCACGGCCATTTGCTGACGCATCTGCGGCTGCCGCATCAGACCGGCGGCTCGGCCATTTCGCTCGTCGAACGCCAGGTCGAGATCCTGCGCGAGCGCAACCGCAAGCTCGAGCGCAAGCTGCACGAGCTGGTCGAGGTCGCGCGCATGAACGACAAGCTCGCGGCGAAGATCCTGCGTCTGGCGCGTGAGCTCGTGGGTCCGAAGCCACCGCTGGCCGTGCTCAATGTCATCGAATCGGCGCTGCGCGAGGATTTCGGCGCGGACGAGTCGGTCGTCGTGCTGTTCGATGCGTCAGCAAATGACGGCCTGGAAGTGCCGCAACGCCGCTTTTTGCGGCGTGCGCAGCGCAACGTGCCTGCCCTCCAGCCCTTTGACACGTTTCTGGCGGCCAACCGCCCGCGTTGCGGGCAGATTCGTGATGCCCAGCGCGACTTTCTGTTCGGCGCCGACAACAAGCAGATCGGTTCGGTCGCCATGGTGCCGCTTGGCGAGGGAGCCTCGCTTGGCTTGCTGGCGATCGGCAGCCGCGACGCAGACCGCTTCCAGCCGGCCATGAGCATGGAGTTCCTGGCGCACATCGGCGAGCTGGTCAGCCAGGCATTGAAGCCACATTGAATGAACGCGGCCGGGCAGGTTGACCTCCTGCTGGAACGGTTCTTCGCGCACCTGCAGGGAGAGCGCCGGCTTTCGCCCCATACAGTGAACGCGTATCGCCGCGATCTCGCCGTGCTCGGCGAGTTCTGCGCGCGGCAGGAGATTGATGGCTGGGCAAGGCTCGACAGCCAGCATTTGCGTGAGTTCGCGGCGTTCCAGCATCGTCGGGGACTGAAGCCGCGCAGCATTCAACGTCGCCTGTCCGCCGCGCGCAGCTTCTTCAGATTTCTTATCCGCGAAGGCGAGCTCGGTGCCAACCCGGCCGCCCAGGTGCGCGCACCACGCGCGCCGAAACACCTGCCGCAGACACTCGACGTGGACACCATGGCGCGTCTGCTCGCGTTCACGCCTGCCGATGTTCTCGGCGTGCGGGATCTTGCAATGATGGAGCTCTTCTACTCCTCCGGGCTGCGCCTCGCCGAGCTCGTGAGCCTCGATCTGGAGCATCTCGACCTCAGCGACCGGACAGTGCGAATCACCGGCAAGGGCGCCAAGGTGCGTATGGTCCCGGTCGGCAGCAAGGCGCGCGGGGCGCTGGCCGCCTGGCTCGCACAGCGTAGCGAGCTCGCCGCGCCCGAGGAGCAGGCAGTGTTCGTGGGCCGGCGCGGCCGGCGCATCCATCCACGCAGCGTGCAGGCGCGAGTGCGCTGCTGGGCGCGTCGCCAGGGCATCCCGGCCCACGTGCATCCGCACCTGTTCCGGCACTCCTTCGCCAGCCATCTGCTCGAATCGAGCGGAGATCTGCGGGGCGTGCAGGAGCTGCTCGGGCACGCCGACATCGGCACTACGCAGATCTATACCCACCTTGACTTCCAGCACCTTGCCCGCATATACGACGCCGCGCACCCCCGTGCGCGACGCCGGAAAAGGGGACATTCCTGATTTTCAAATGCGGCAACGACCTGTTGAAACCGGCCTCGCCGCACCCGATATATCTTCCCCACTAGCCAAGAACCCACGATGCAACAGTTTCGCGGAACAACGATCCTTTCGGTGCGCCGTAACGGCATAGTCGCCGTCGGCGGCGACGGGCAGGTGTCGATGGGCAATACCGTCATGAAAGGCAACGCGCGCAAAGTGCGCTCGCTGTTCGACGGCAAGGTGCTGGCGGGTTTTGCCGGCGGCACGGCAGACGCGTTCACATTGTTCGAACGCTTCGAGGGCAAGCTCGAGCAGTACGGCAATCTGACGCGGGCCGCAATCGAGCTGGCCAAGGACTGGCGCACGGATCGTATGCTGCGTCGGCTCGAGGCGCTGCTCTGCGTCGCGGACGTGGAGAAGTCGCTGGTCATCTCCGGCAACGGCGACGTCATCGAGCCCGAGCACGACCTCATGGCCATCGGCTCGGGCGGCGCTTATGCGCAGGCCGCAGCGCGTGCGCTGATGGAGAACACGGAGCTGGATGCCCGAACGATCGTAGAGGAGGCCCTGGGGATCGCCGCCGAAATCTGCGTGTTCACCAATCGCAACCTCGTTATCGAAACGCTCGGCACGAGCGAATGAAATCATGTCCGAAATGACCCCGCGCGAGATCGTCCAGGAGCTCGACAAGCACATTATCGGCCAGCAGGCCGCCAAACGCGCAGTTGCAATTGCGTTGCGCAATCGCTGGCGGCGCGTGCAGGTCGAGGAGCCGCTGCGCAGCGAAATCACGCCGAAGAACATCCTCATGATCGGACCGACGGGCGTCGGCAAGACCGAGATCGCGCGCCGGCTCTCGCGGCTCGCGAACGCGCCGTTCATCAAGGTCGAGGCGACCAAATTCACCGAAGTCGGTTACGTCGGCCGCGAAGTCGACTCGATCATCCGCGATCTCACCGACGTCGCCGTCAAGATGACCCGCGAGACCGAGATGGGCAAGGTCCGGCATCGCGCGCAGGACGCCGCCG
>JACDCP010000044.1:13019-14168 GCA_013817465.1 Gammaproteobacteria bacterium
TGCGCTGCTGCCGCCGCCTTGCGCGCGCTTCGCGAATGAGCCCGTGGAGCCCGCGAAGGACCAGAGCGAGACACGGCAGAAGTTCCGCAAGATGTTCCGCGAGGGCTCGCTCGACGACCGCGAGATCGAGGTTGAGACGCGCTCCATGCCGGTCGGCGTCGAAATCATGGCGCCGCCGGGCATGGAGGAGATGACGAGCCAGCTCCAGAGCATGTTCCAGAATCTGTCCGGCAACCGCACCCGCACGCGCAAGCTGAAGATCAAGGACGCCTACAAGCTGCTGCTCGATGAGGAAGCAGCGAAAATGATCAATGAGGAAGACACCAAGCTGCGGGCCCTCGAAGCGGTCGAGCAGCACGGCATCGTGTTCATCGACGAGCTGGACAAGGTCGCGCGCCGCAGTGAAGCCACGAGCGGCGCAGACATTTCACGCGAGGGCGTGCAGCGTGACCTGCTGCCGCTCGTCGAGGGCTGCACGGTCAGCACGAAATACGGCATGGTGCGCACCGATCACATCCTGTTCATCGCCTCGGGTGCTTTTCACGCCGTAAAGCCGTCCGACCTCATTCCGGAGCTGCAGGGTCGATTCCCGATCCGGGTCGAGCTGGCGGCGCTCAAGTCCGAGGATTTCGTGCGCATCCTTACCGAGCCCGACGGCTCGCTGTCCGAGCAATATCGCGCACTCATGAAAACCGAGGGCGTCAACCTCGCGTTCGACGAGAGCGGCGTGCGGCGCATCGCGGAGGTGGCCTTCCACGTCAACGAGCGCACCGAGAACATCGGCGCGCGGCGCCTGCATACCGTCATGGAACGGTTGCTCGAGACCGTTTCGTTCGAGGCCGCCGACCGCAACGGCAAGACGTTGTCCGTCGATGCAGGCTACGTCGACGAGCACCTCGGCGAGCTGGTCAAGGACGAAGACCTGACCCGTTATATCCTGTAGGTGGGGAAAAGCTCGCGCTCTTTCGCCTCATCGAGAAAGGCGAAGACCTGCTCGCGCGTTACGGATCGTCTGAGTCCGACAGGCTGCTGGCAATTGATCGCGTATATCCAAAAGAGTCTGGATTGGAACGCGTCGGTAGATACGATCTGCGATCCCTGATTGTTCCGCAAGCCGGTTGCAGCTACCATGTAGCTACACTCTTACCG
>JACDCP010000255.1 GCA_013817465.1 Gammaproteobacteria bacterium
AAACTAAGGAAGATTCCGATGCTGTCGTTGAAACGCATCGCGCGTAGGGCGCGCACTCTCGACACGGAGCTGGATGCGCAGCGCGCCGTGACACGGCTGCGTGTCCACCAGCTCCATGCCGGCATCCATCAAAGCCTGACTTCACCGACAGCGCTCGCTTCGAGCGTCGCCGCCGGCATCGTCGCCGGTCACTTCCATCGGCACCCGGAAGAGAAAGACGACAGGAAGCCAGGCGAGCGAAAGGCCTCAACCTTGCGTACAGCCCTCGATTATGCGGGCTGGGCATTACGCGTGTATCTCACCCAGAAAACGGCTGTTTTTCTGCGTTCGATTGCGTGAACCTCCGTGGACCGTGATCCGTCCGAGTCGCGGAAACCGGCCAACGAATCCACGGCAAAGGACGGCGCGGCGGGAGACGAGCCTACACTGCATGCTGCGTTCCTGAACCGCTCCTGGCCGATCCGTTCGGTCATGCTGACCGGCATTTTCTTCATGCTGCTGCTGTATACCCTGCGAATTGCGGCGCCCCTGGTCGTTCCCATCGCCCTCGCCGTGCTGCTGAGCCTGCTGCTCGCCCCCCTCGTGCGACGGCTCGCGCGGCTGCACATACTCGAGTCCATCGGCGCCGCCCTGGTCATGCTCGCTCTGCTAAGCATGGTCAGCACAGCTTTTTACCTGCTGGCTGATCCTGCGCAGGCCTGGCTTGCGCGGGCGCCGGAGACTCTGAACCTTCTCGAGATCAGGTTGAGCGGCCTGAGGGAATCGATCGAGGATGTGCAGCAGGCGACCGAACGCGTCGAAGAACTGACGGACATGGAAAACGACGACGTGGCCGAGCGCTCGGTCGAAGTGGAACGCGTCGGCATCCTCAAGACCGTGCTGAGTGGAACGACGCAATTCCTCGCCAGCGCGGCGCTGGTGTTCTTCCTGCTCTACTTCCTGCTGGCCGCCGGCGACGGTCTATTGCTCAAGCTCGTCAAGCTCGGCTCCAGTCTCGAACAGAAGAAACGCGTCGTGGGCGTGATGCGCGAAATCCAGACGGACATTTCCCGCTACCTGGTCACCGTCACCATTGTCAACATCTGCCTGGGCCTGGTCACGGCATTCGCTCTGTTCGCGCTTGGCGTGCCGAATCCGCTGCTCTGGGGCACCATGGTCGCGTTGTTCAACTTCGCGCCTTACATCGGCGCCGCAGTCAGCCTCATGGTCCTTATCCTTGTCGGCCTGACGAGCTTCGAGTCCCTCGGCCAGTCGCTGCTCGTTCCGTTCACCTTTTTCGTGCTGACCACTCTCGAGGGACAACTCATCACGCCCATCGTTCTGGGCCATCGGCTGGCCCTGAGCGCCGTGGTGGTGTTCCTCGCCGTGATCATCTGCGGCTGGATGTGGGGAATCATCGGCGCGCTGCTCGCGGTGCCGTTACTTGCCAGCATACGCATCGTCTGCAGTTACTTCGAACCGCTGCAGCCTGTTGTCGAGCTGTTGGGCGTCGATGGTCGGGAAGAGGCGTGAAAAACCAGTGGCGCAATGGTACGGCCACTGAAGTGATGCGGGTCGTGATTGTGGGTGTGGGGCCGATGACGGCATCAAGCAAGTGGCGCCCCGAACGCCGGGGCTTCGGGCACGGCCCCTGACGTGATGCGGCGTCTGATTGTGGCTTCGCAGTGAATAACCCCAGCCTCCAAGCGGCGCATCGAACGGGAGCGCATTGGTAGTCTTGGGCGCCGCTGGCACATTTCCTGCATCTCTGCTTCTCGGAGACACGGCGGCCGCCAGGTCGTTGGCGTCGCAGGTTGCAGGAGACGGACGATGTTACGTTGGGCACTCGCTTTCTTCGTCATTGCCCTGATCGCCGCCCTGCTCGGGTTCGGCGGCATCGCCGGCACGGCGGCGGGCATTGCGAAGATCATTTTCTTCATCTTCCTCGTGCTGCTGGCCATATCGCTGCTGATGCATCTGTTCAGCGGCCGCAGGCCACCGGTTTGAATCAATAGGCAAGGAGACAGACATGAATAAGGATCGTATTGAAGGCAACTGGAAACAGCTCAAGGGCAAGATCAAACAGAAGTGGGGCGAGCTGACGGACGACGAAATCGATCAGGCTGAAGGCAACACGCAAATCCTGTCCGGCAAGCTGCAGGAACGATATGGCATGACTCGCGACGAAGCTGACCGGCAGATCGACGACCTCGTCCGCCACGACGAGCGCCGCGAACCCCGCGTCTGATCTCAGACTGAGACTACCAGGAGTGAGGCGGTACATGGATGTACCGCCTCGTGTCCGGAAGGTTCGACGAGAAGCTGCATGAACACGGGCGTGCGAAATCAAACCGTGCTGCCGGCACGCAGCCGCGTGGGTACATCCTGGTTGCTGCTCGGCAGTGCCGTCGTGATCGCAGCCTTGGGTGGCGTCGACGCGCAGGAGGATCCAGCGCAGCCCACCAGTCCGCCGGCGGCACCGCCACAGGAAACCGTACCGCAGAGCACACCGGAGACGACAACGCAGCAAACACGCGATCCGGCACCCGCCACCGACGATTACGCCGTGGAGCGGGAGGCAGGCGAAAGCGGATCAATCATGCGCATGCCCGCAGAGGATGACTCACAGACCGCGACAGAGCCCGAGGCAGCCGGGGAATATGATGAACACAGCGCGCTGAAGGATGCGTGGCTGGACGGCAAGCTCGAAGCGGCGTACGCCCTGAATCGCCACTTGAATCCGTTCACGATCGACACGAGCGTGGAAGACGCCATGGTAGTCTTGAGCGGCCACGTCGAATCGGAAATCGACAGGGAACTGGCCGGTGATATCGCGCAGAACATCGAGGGCGTGACCGCCGTACGAAACGATCTGATCGTGCAACCGGGCGAGCCCCGCACGGCCGCTGGCCGGGAGCGGACTTTCGCCCAGCGCATCGACGATGCCACAACGACCGCCACCGTCAAATCGAAGCTGCTGATCGATGGGGAGACGCAGGGCCTCCGCCTCGATGTCGATACGCTGGATCACGTCGTGACGCTGAGTGGCGACGTCGACACCGCGGCAGAAAGCGACCTCGCCGAACAGATCGCCAGCAACATCGATGAAGTCGAGCGTGTGCAGAACGAGCTGCGGGTGGTCGGCGCCGCCGGGCAGAACCCGCAATAAGCACGCGTCTCCGAGGATTTTCTCCATCCCCATCCCACTGCATCAGGGGGATGGGGATTCTGGTTGCGGCCTTGGTGCTGGGCGCCTGCCAGAGCGCTTACTACAACACCCTCGAGGCAGTGGGTTATCACAAGCGCGACCTGCTCGTCGATCGCGTCGAGGCGGCGCGCGACGCGCAGCAATCCGCCAAGACACAGTTCCAGTCGGCGCTCGAGGAATTCAGCGCCGTCATCCATTTCGATGGTGGCGAGCTGGAGCGCCAGTACGAGAAGCTGAACCACGAATACGAGCTCAGTGAGGCCGAAGCGGAAGCCGTCACGGAGCGCATCGATTCGGTGGAAAACGTGGCGGAAGCGCTGTTCGAAGAGTGGGACGATGAGCTCGACGAATACAGCAACGACGGGCTGCGGCGAAACAGCGAGCGGCAGCTCGAGGAAACGCGGGAGCGCTACGGGCAGCTCATCGAAGCGATGCGTCGGGCAGAAGCGACGACCGGTCCCGTGCTGGCCGCGTTTCGCGATCAAGTGCTCGCGCTGAAGCACAACCTGAACGCGCAGGCGATCGCAGCACTGCAGAACGAGCTCGTTGCGGTCGAGACCGATGTCGCTGCTCTGATCCGCGAAATGGAAGCCTCCATTCGCGAGGCGGATGCGTTTCTGAACGCGATGGAAACCGGCTGACACGCGCCTGACCGGAACGATACACGCGACAGCCGCTGGCGGATTCTGGCACAATGCCGCTTCGCCGGGCCGGGAGCCAGTCTGGCACAAAAGATGCAATAGCGACCACGCATATCCTTAAGTTTCACGGGAGGAGATCGCAATGATCCATAAGCTGCTGTTGATTATGATTGCCGCCACGAGCTTCGCGCTCGGCGCCTGCGAGCCGCAGGGACCGGCGGAAGATATGGGAGAGGACATCGATGAGGGTATCGACGAAGCCGGTGATGAGATGGAAGACGCTGGCGACGAAATGGAAGACGAATTCGACGACAATACCTGATCTACTG